>JBATDL010000762.1:0-1709 GCA_049663445.1 Candidatus Competibacter sp. | reverse complement strand
CGGTGGCGATCAAGCCTTCGCCGGCGATGGCCTCGGTGCCGGGGCCGATGACGATGGTCACCCCCGGTTGCACGTCCGGGTTGCCGGCCTTGCCGATGCCGGCGATGCGCCCGTCCTTGATGCCGATATCGGCCTTGACGATACCCCAGTGATCGACGATCAGCGCGTTGGTGATCACGGTATCGACCGCGCCCTCGGCTTGAGTCCGTTGCGACTGGCCCATGCCGTCGCGGATTACCTTGCCGCCGCCGAATTTCACTTCCTCGCCATAAAGCGCATGATCGCGCTCGACCTCGATCCATAGCTCGGTATCGCCCAACCGAACCCGGTCGCCGGTGGTGGGGCCGTACATGTCCGCGTAGGCGCGGCGGTCGATGCGACTCATGGCTTATCCTCCAGCGGTCCCATGATCTCGGCGCGAAAGCCGTACACTTCCCGTGTGCCGGCATAATCGACCAACTCCACCTCGCGCTCCTGGCCCGGTTCGAAGCGCACGGCGGTGCCGGCGGGGATGTCAAGTCGGCAACCGCGCGCCAGTGTCCGGTCGAAGCGCAGCGCCGGGTTGGTCTCGGTAAAGTGGTAATGCGAGCCGACCTGGATCGGTCGGTCGCCGGTGTTGGCCACGCTCAGTCGCGTGACGCGACGACCAGCGTTGAGTTCCAGGTCACCGTCGGCGGTGACGATTTCACCGGGGATCATGGGCATTCTCCTCAGGGAATCGGGTGGTGTACGGTGACCAGCTTGGTGCCGTCCGGGAAAGTGGCTTCGATCTGCACCTCGGGAATCAGTTCCGGGATGCCTTCCATCACCTCGTCGCGGGTCAGCAGGGTGCGGCCGTGGCTCATCAGTTCCGCCACGCTCTTACCCTCGCGCGCGCCTTCCAGCAGGGCGCAGGAAATATAGGCGACCGTTTCCGGATAGTTGAGTTTCAAGCCCTTGGCCTTGCGCCGTTCCGCCAGCAGGCCGGCGGTAAACAGCAGCAGCTTGTCTTTTTCGCGGGGTGTGAGTTCCATGAGCGTTCTCGCACGGGGTCAGGTGGTCCAGAAACGGGAAGGGCAGGGCGGACGGCCCAATAGCGCCGGTCTGAGCAAGCCCCATGCTAGGGTCAGAAGCTGGCGAGCCCGGTTCGCCGATGGACCCAGATAGCGGCAAACCAGCACGCCGTCCAATTGACTGACGGTCACCCGGGCGGCATCACCGGCCGCCGGCTCCAAAGCGGTACGCAAATCAGCGACCAGACCGGGCGGCGAGCCGGCGGCGAGCAGGGTGGCACTAACCGGTTGGCCTTGCAGTCCCCAGTGCGCGGCGAGCACCGAGTCTCCACCAGTATAGCGGCCATGCTCCAGATAAAGCGGTTCGCCGTCGCGCCACAGTTCGAAATCCTGCCGGCACTCACCGTGTTCAAATCCCTCACCGGCCGCCGGTCGGCCCAGGCAAAGGATTTCCCAACCGAGAAAACAGGCGTCACCCTGCAAGTCGATCCGGGTCGAGGCATGCACCCGAGCGCCCTGGTAGACGATGTTTTCCTGCGGCAGCCATTCCAGCGCCGCCCCGGCGGCGACGGTCAGATGTTGGAGTTGTCGGGCGAACGGACCCGCGCTGCGGTAAAATTTGCCGGCGGCCGGGGTGGTGAGCAGCGCGCGGGCACCCGGATCGAGAGTGGCGTCGATCCGCAGTTGATCGCCGCCGACCACGCCGCCGGGGGGATG
>JBATDL010000761.1:0-4493 GCA_049663445.1 Candidatus Competibacter sp. | reverse complement strand
CTCGCACCTGATCGCCGAAGACGCGAATCTGGCCATCGTCACCGAGCGTGACCCGGAAGGGCTGGAGATCGTGCGCCATTCCAGCGCGCACCTGCTGGCGCACGCCGTCAAGCAATTGTATCCAAGCGCTCAGGTCACCATCGGCCCGGTCATCGAGAACGGCTTCTACTACGATTTCGCCTTCGAACGCGCCTTTACTCCCGAGGATCTGGAGTGCATCCAGACCCGGATGGAGGAATTGGCCGCTCGCGACATCCCCATATCCCGCTCGGTCATGCCGCGCGACGAGGCCGTGACTTTTTTTCGCGATATGGGCGAGGAGTACAAGGCGCGGATTATCGCCGACATTCCAGCCGGCCAGGAGATTTCGTTGTACCGGCAGGACGACTTCATCGATCTTTGTCGCGGCCCGCATGTGCCCTCCACCGGCAAGCTCAAAGCCTTCAAACTGATGAAGTTGGCCGGCGCCTACTGGCGCGGCGATTCCCGCAACGAGATGCTCCAGCGCATTTACGGCACGGCCTGGATCGATCAAAAGGCGCTGAAAGCCTACCTGCACCGTTTGGAAGAGGCGGAAAAGCGCGATCATCGCCGGGTTGGCAAGGCACTCGACCTGTTCCATGTCCAGGAAGAAGCGCCGGGCATGGTGTTCTGGCACGATCACGGCTGGCGGGTCTACGTCGAAGTTCAGAATTACATCCGCCAGATGTTGCGCGAACACGATTATCAGGAAGTCCACACGCCGCAGATCATCGACCGCAGCCTGTGGGAACGTTCCGGGCATTGGGAAAAATTCCGCGACGACATGTTCACCACGGCTTCGGAAAACCGCGACTATGCGGTCAAGCCGATGAACTGCCCCGGCCATATTCAGATTTTCAATCAGGGGCTGAAGAGTTATCGCGACCTGCCGCTGCGCATGGCCGAATTTGGTTCCTGCCATCGCAACGAACCGTCCGGTACCCTGCACGGGTTGATGCGGGTGCGTAATTTCGTGCAGGACGACGCTCACATCTTCTGCACCGAAGAGCAGATTCAGGTCGAGGTATCGGCGTTCATGGATCTGCTGTTCCGGGTCTACGCCGATTTTGGTTTCAACGAAGTGCAACTGGCCCTGGCCACCCGTCCCGAAAAGCGAGTCGGTAGCGACGAGGTGTGGGACAAGGCGGAAAAGGCGTTGGAACTGGCGCTGAACCGCACCGAATTGCCCTGGAAGCTCAAGCCCGGAGAGGGGGCCTTTTACGGCCCCAAGATCGAATTCGTGTTGCGCGATTGCCTGGACCGACTCTGGCAGTGCGGTACCATTCAGGTGGATTTTTCCATGCCCGGTCGGCTGGATGCCCACTATATCGCCGAGGACGGCGGCAAACGGGCGCCGGTCATGTTGCACCGGGCGATTCTCGGCTCGTTGGAGCGCTTTATCGGTATTTTGATCGAGCAGTACGCCGGCGCGTTGCCGGCTTGGCTGGCGCCGGTGCAGGCGGTGGCGCTTAATATCACCGATCATCAGGCCGATTACGTCTCCAGGGTCGAAAAATTCCTTATGCAACAAGGTTTCCGCGTTGCAACTGACTTGAGAAACGAGAAGATCGGCTTTAAAATCCGTGAGCATACCTTGCAACGTGTTCCATACTTACTGATTGTTGGCGACCGGGAACTGGAAACGGAGACTGTCGCCGTGCGCACCCGCACCGGTCAGGATCTGGGCGTCATGACACTGACTGCTTTCGCCGAGCGCCTGCAAGCTGACATCGTCCGGCGCGGACGAACCGAATAATCCTTAGGAGGACAGCAACATCGCCGCGAACAACGAACTCCGGCTCAATGAAGAGATTACCGGGCGCGAAGTACGCCTGATCGATCAGGACGGTGAGCAGGCAGGGGTCGTCCTCCTGATGCAAGCCAGGCGGATGGCGGAAGAAGCCGAACTGGATTTGGTGGAAATCTCCCCGAGCGCCAAGCCGCCGGTTTGTCGCATCATGGATTATGGCAAATTCCGGTTTGAGCAAGCCAAAAAGCAGAACGAAGCCCGGAAGAAGCAAAAACAAATCCAGGTTAAGGAAATCAAATTTCGTCCAGGTACGGACGAAGGGGACTATCAGGTCAAACTACGCAACCTGATCCGTTTCCTCAGTGAAGGCGACAAGGCCAAGGTGACGCTGCGGTTTCGGGGCCGCGAAATGGCACACCAGGAGCTTGGCGTCAACCTTCTCAAGCGCGTCGAAGGCGACTTGATTGAATATGGCACGGTGGAACAGCGGCCTCGGATGGAAGGGCGGCAGATGGTCATGACCATTGCGCCACTGAAAAAGAAATAATCCTCCCCGCCAGGCGTTGATTCTCCCGTCCTCTGACGCAGATCGGGGTTGATCCCCGAACCGATTTTTTGCAAATTGCGGAGCCATGCAATGCCCAAGATGAAAACCAACCGCGGTGCGGCCAAGCGTTTCAGCCGCACCGGGTCCGGCCGGTACAAGTGCTCTCACTCGCATGTCCGGCACATTCTGACCAAGAAGAGCACCAAGCGGAAACGCCAGCTGCGCGGTACGGCGATCGTCGCTGCGGTGGATACTCCGGCGGTGCGCCGGATGCTGCCTTACACTTGACACTTGATGCGACCGGATCGGAGAAATAAGCCATGCCCCGAGTGAAACGTGGCGTTACCGCCCACGCCCGCCATAAAAAAGTTTTGAAGCTGGCCAAAGGCTATTACGGCGCCCGCAGCAAGGTGTACCGGGTCGCCAAACAGGCCGTGATCAAGGCTGGTCAATATGCTTACCGCGACCGCCGCCAGAAGAAGCGTGAGTTTCGCGCGCTGTGGATCGTCCGCATCAACGCCGGCGCCCACGAAAACGGCCTGTCCTACAGCCGGCTGATCAACGGCCTGAAGCATGCCGCCATTGAGGTCGACCGCAAGGTGCTGGCCGATCTGGCGGTGTTGGATAAGCCAGCCTTCGCCGAATTGGCCAACCGCGCCAAGGCCGCGCTCGGCATCGCCTGAGCCGCTCGCCAGGCCGGATTCCGGTCTGGCCGCCTGCGGGATTTCGAATGAGGGAAAGGCATGATCCTTTCCCTTTTTGGTTTGTACTCCACCCTCACTCCAAACCCCTCTCCCGCCAATGGGTGGGGGATAGTGAGTGGTTGTTCGCTTGTTTGGAGAGACCACCAGCGTGGATGCATTGCCCGAACTGCTGCAAACCGCCCAAGCCGCCATTGCCGGAACCGGCGATCTCGCCGCTCTGGACCAGACGCGCGTGCGTTATCTGGGCAAAAAAGGGGTGCTTACCGAGCGCTTGAAGGAGCTGGGGAAGTTGCCGCCCGAGGAGCGGCGTCAGGCCGGTCAGGCGATCAACGAGGCCAAGCAGGCGCTGGAAACCGCGCTCGTCGCTCGCAAGACCGAGTTGGACGCGGTGGCGCTGGATGCCCGACTGGCGGGCGAGGCCATCGATGTGACTTTGCCAGGGCGCGGCCAGCGGTCGGGCGGTCACCATCCGGTCAGTCGCACCTTGGCCCGTATCGAGGCGCTGTTCGCCCAGATCGGTTTCACGGTTGTCGAAGGGCCGGAGGTCGAGGACGATTTCCACAACTTCGAGGCGCTCAATATCCCCGCCCATCATCCGGCGCGGGCCATGCACGACACCTTCTATTTCGACGCGCATACCCTGCTGCGTACCCATACCTCGCCAGTGCAGATCCGGGTGATGGAACGGCAGGGGCCGCCGGTGCGGGTCATCGCGCCCGGCCGGGTCTACCGCTGCGATTCGGATGTGACTCACAGCCCGATGTTCCATCAGGTCGAGGGATTACTGGTGGACGAGGCGGTCAGTTTCGCGGATCTGAAGGGCGTGTTGGACGATTTCCTGCGCCAGTTCTTCGAACGCGATCTGGCGGTGCGTTTCCGACCCTCCTATTTCCCGTTCACCGAGCCGTCCGCCGAGGTGGACATTCAATGCGTGATCTGTGGCGGTGGCGGCTGCCGGGTCTGCAAGCACAGCGGTTGGCTGGAGGTGCTGGGCTGCGGCATGGTGCATCCGGCGGTGTTCGACCAAACCGGCATCGACGCCGAGCGCTATACCGGTTACGCCTTCGGCATGGGTGTCGAGCGGCTGACCATGCTGCGCTATGGCGTCAACGATCTGCGGCTGTTCTTCGATAACGATCTGCGTTTCCTGCGGCAGTTTCAGTAGAGCGGCACGGGGAGATCCGAGGTGAAAGCAAGCGAACAATGGTTGCGGGAATGGGTCGATCCCGCAGTGTCCGGCGCCGAACTGGCGACGCAACTGACCATGGCCGGTCTGGAAGTGGACCGCATCGAGCCGGCTGCTCCGGCCTTCGAGCAGGTCGTGGTCGGCCGGGTGATGAGTCTGGTCCCGCATCCCCAGGCCGATCGGCTGCGGGTGGCGACAGTCGATGTGGGGGGCGCGGCGCCGCTGCAAATCGTTTGCGGCGCGCCGAATGTGGCCGTTGGCCTGTGCGTGCCGACGGCGCTGGTC
>JBATDL010000760.1:0-1736 GCA_049663445.1 Candidatus Competibacter sp. | reverse complement strand
CTACAAGAATCAGCTCAAGGTGGCGGCGGTGGTGCTGGCCACGGTCGAGGATGGCAAGGTGCGACTGGTGGCTGGAGTCACTTCGGCGGAAACCCGACGGCTCAAGGCCGGCGATCTGGTCAACATGGTCGCCCAGCAAGTGGGTGGTAAGGGTGGCGGCCGCCCCGACCTGGCCCAGGCGGGTGGCACCGACCCCTCGAAACTGGACAGCGCTCTGCAATCCGTGCCCGACTGGGTGCGCGGCCAACTTGCCTGAAATCCGCCATTCGGGGCTGGAAAGCGGAATCAGTCCCTTATTTTTGTCTGTCGCCTTATTAATGTTGCAATCTTTGCCTGTGCGCGCGGTGCGCTGTTGACGCATTGCGACACGGGAATTATTTGGAGATGGCCAGCCTTTCGTTATAATCGGCGGCCTTTAGACGACCCCGGCAGCCGCTACCGCCGTGGGCCGGATTCGCTTCTGAAAGGACGAGGGACACATGGGGCTTATCGTACAGAAATACGGCGGCACCTCGGTGGGCAACACCGAGCGGATCGAAAACGTCGCGGAAAAAGTGATCGACTGGCGCGGGCGTGGTCATCAGGTCGTGGTCGTCGTGTCCGCCATGAGTGGCGAAACGGATCGCTTGATCGGTCTGGCCAAGAGTATCGCCTCTCGTCCCGCCCCGCGCGAGCTGGACGTGCTGCTGTCCACCGGCGAGCAGGTTACGATTGCCCTGCTCTGCATCGCTCTGGAAAAACGCGGTTGCCCGGCCCGCTCCTACACCGGCGGCCAGGCCCGCATCCTCACCGACAACGCCCACAACAAGGCGCGTATTCAGGATATCAACGCCGATTCCATCCGCGCCGATCTCGACGCTGGTCGGGTGGTGGTGGTAGCGGGCTTTCAGGGTGTGGACGAGGACGGCAACATCACCACCCTGGGCCGGGGGGGTTCCGATACCACCGGCGTCGCGCTGGCCGCCGCGCTGAAGGCCGACGAATGCCAGATTTATACCGACGTGGACGGCGTTTACACTACCGATCCCCGGATGGTTCCCGAGGCACGCCGACTGGATCGCATCACCTTCGAAGAAATGCTGGAGATGGCCAGCCTGGGCTCCAAGGTGCTGCAAATCCGCTCGGTGGAATTCGCCGGTAAACACAATGTCCCATTACGAGTGCTCTCCTCCTTTCAGGAAGGTCCGGGCACCTTGATTACCTTTGAGGAAGCCAACGAGGCGAAGCAGATGGAGAACGTGCTGATTTCCGGTATCGCCTTCAACCGCGACGAGGCCAAGCTCACCGTGCAGGGTGTCCCCGACCGGCCGGGCATTGCCTTCAGCATTCTGGGGTCGGTGTCCGCCGCCAATATCGAAGTCGATATGATCATCCAGAACATCGGTCGCGACGGCACCACCGATTTCACGTTTACGGTGCATCGCAACGACTACGAGCGGGCGCTGGAAATTCTGAACGAGCAGGCCACCCGACTCGGCGCGCGCGAAGTCTCCGGCGATGGCAAAATTGCCAAGCTTTCCCTGGTCGGCATCGGCATGCGCTCCCACGCCGGGGTGGCCAGCAAGATGTTCGAGGCGCTGGCGAGGGAAGGCATCAACATCCGCATGATTTCGACCTCCGAGATCAAGATTTCGGTGGTGATCGACGAAAAATATCTGGAACTGGGCGTGCGTGCCTTGCATGAAGCGTTCGGGTTGGAAAAAGCGGCTTGAAAACAGGCCCGTACCCGCGAGCCT
>JBATDL010000759.1:0-9197 GCA_049663445.1 Candidatus Competibacter sp. | reverse complement strand
GCCAGATTCGGACCCTTAATCCCGTACAGTACGGACAGGTTGCCTGATACCATGTTGATGATGCTACGCGGCACGAAAAACGGTGTCAGCCGGCGCGGGCCACCTTTCAGGAACGCCGAATGACCTTCCTCGATACCCGGCAGGCCACCAATGCCGGAACCGATGTAGGTGCCAATCCGCTCGGCGTTGGCTTCGGTGATCTCCAGCCCGGAATCCTGAAGCGCCTGCACCGCCGCGCCAATGCCGTAATGAATGAAGAGATCCATCTTCTTGGCTTCCTTCGGATTCAGGTACTGCTCGACCTGAAAATCCTTCACCGGTCCACCGATGCGTACCGGAAAATGACTGGCATCGAAGGCGGTGACCGATCCGATCCCGCTGCGGCCCGCCAGAATGTTGGCCCAGGCGGTTTCCACGGTGCTACCGATCGGGGACACGATACCCATGCCCGTTACTACCACTCGCCGCTTGGCCACAAAGCTACCCTCTTGTACGCTGCACCGACAAAATAAAACCGCGGAACCCGGCGGGGGCAACCGCGGCGACGAGCTTTGACCGATACGGGACTGACACCCTCAACCGTTATGGGACACGATATAGTCGATGGCCTGCTGCACCGTGGTGATTTTTTCAGCGTCCTCGTCAGGAATTTCCAGCTCGAACTCCTCTTCAAGCGCCATGACCAGTTCCACGGTATCCAGGGAATCGGCACCGAGGTCTTCCACGAAAGAGGCTTCGTTGGTGACTTGTTCTTCCTTCACTCCCAACTGCTCGATGATGATTTTCTTGACGCGGGCTTCGATATTGCTGATGTCAGTCATGATAGTTTCTCTTCCTCGTTGTGTTTCAATCCGCACCCACTTTTCACGGCGGGCGAAATCTTATGACGGTATCACAAACTGGGCACGATTTCCGGCCTCCGCGCCGACCCACCGGACCAGCGGCGCGTTTCCCCAAGGCCAATCCCGGGGCAGCGCCTAGTCCATGTACATCCCACCGTTGACATGCAGGGTCGCTCCCGTGACATAGTCCGCGTCCGCCGACGCCAGAAACGCCACCACATGGGCGACGTCTCGCGGCTCGCCCGGCCGTTGCAGCGGAATCGACTCCACCAAGGCCCGACGCTGTGTTTCCGGCAACGCACGGGTCATGTCGGTATCGATCAAGCCCGGCGCCACGGCGTTGACGGTAATGTTGCGGGAGCCGACCTCGCGCGCCAGCGATTTGGTAAAACCGATGATGCCTGCTTTAGCCGCAGCGTAATTGGCTTGCCCGGCACTACCGGTGACGCCAACCACCGAGGTGATATTGATGATGCGCCCGCGCTGGGCTTTCATCATCCCCCGCAATACTGCCTTGCTCAGCCGGTAAACCGACGTCAGATCGGTGTCGAGAACAGTCGTCCATTCGTCTTCCTTCATCCGCAGCAACAAATTATCGCGCGTGATGCCGGCATTATTGACCAGGATGGTCGGCGCACCGAATTCCTGGACCACCGCCTTGAGCGCCGCGTCCACGGCCACCGGATCGGTAACGTCCAAGCACAGGCCGCGCCCTCTGATGTCAAGATCGCGCAAATCCTGGCCGATGGCTTCGGCGCCGGCTTGCGTGGTCGCGGTACCGATCACGGTCGCGCCTCTCCGCCCCAGTTCGCGGGCGACGGCCTGGCCGATGCCGCGGCTGGCGCCGGTCACCAGTACGATTTCGCCATCCAGCGTCGTCATCGTGAATTCTCCTTCGCGTTCAATACTTCAGCAGGACCGCGCCCCAGGTGAAGCCACCACCAAAACCTTCCAGCAGCAGGATATCGCCGCGCTGGATGCGACCGTCGCGCACCGCCACGTCCAGCGCCAGCGGCACCGAGGCCGCCGAAGTGTTGCCGTGCAGGCGCACGCAATCCACCATCCGCGCTTCGGGCAAGCCCAGCCGCTTGGCGGTAGCCGCCAGGATACGGCGGTTGGCCTGATGGGGGATCAGCCAGTTTACGTCGGCGACCGTCATGCCGTTGGCGGTCAAAATTTGTTCGGCGATTTCCTTCAGGGTGTGAACCGCCACCTTGAAGACTTCGCTGCCGCGCATCTCCACGAAAGCGGCGTTCCGTTGAGTCTGGTCGTAACCGCTGGATACGCCGGCCGGCACCCACAACAGCTCCTTGTAGCGGCCGTCGGCGTGCAGCCGGCTGTCGATGATCCCCGGTTCGTCCGCAGCCTCCAGCACCACTGCGCCGGCGCCGTCGCCAAACAGGATGCAGGTGCCGCGATCCTGCCAGTCGATGATGCGGGTGAAGGTATCCGCCCCCACCACCAGCGCCCGCCGCGCCGCACCGGTGGCGATAAACCGCCTGGCGATGTCCAGGGCGTAAACGAAACCGGTGCAAACCGCCTGCACGTCGAAGGCGGGACCCCCGTGGCAACCCAGCCGATGCTGCAACTGTGTGGCGACGCTGGGAAACACATGATCAGGCGTAGTGGTGCCCAGCACGATCAGGTCGATATCGCGCGCCTCGATGCCAGCGGCCTCCAGCGCGCGGCGGGAAGCGTGCTCGGCCAAGTCGCAGGTGGTCTCTCCAGGGGCGGCAATGTGGCGTTCCTCGACGCCGGTTCGCTCGACGATCCAGTCCGCCGTGGTCTCGATCATCTGTTCAAGATCGGCGTTGGTCAACACCTTTTCCGGCAGGTAGCCGCCGGTTCCGATGATTCTGGCGTGCTTCAAAGCGCTTGCCTCGCGGCGTGAAGGACAGCCAGATGGGCATCGATGCGCTGCGGCACCGCCTGCTCGACTTCCAGCATCGCCACCTGGATGGCATTGGCGAACGCCAGGGCGTCGGCGCCACCGTGGCTCTTGATCACAATCCCCTGCAAGCCGAGCAGGCTGGCGCCGTTGTAGCGACGGGGATCGATCCGGCGACGGAAGGCGCGTAGCACCGGCAGGGCGACCAGCCCGGCCAAGCGGGTCAGCAGGCTTCGCTTGAACTCCTGGGTCATGTAATGGCGGATCAACCGGGCTACGCCCTCGCTACTTTTGAGCGCGACGTTGCCGACGAAGCCATCGCAGACCACCACGTCTACATCCTCCACATAGACGCCATCGCCTTCCACGAAACCGATGTAATTAAGGTCGCTGGCCGCCAATAGTCGGGCGGCTTCCCTGACCTGTTCGTTGCCCTTGATGTCTTCCTCGCCGATATTCAGCAAAGCGACCCGTGGCCGTTCGATGCCGTTGACGGTCGCCAACACCGAACCCATGACCGCAAACTGCAACAGGTGCTCGGCCTTACTATCAACGTTGGCGCCCAGATCCAGCATTCGGGTTTGGCCAAGCACGGTCGGCAGCGGGGTACAAATGGCGGGGCGGTCGATGCCGGGCAGGGTCTTGAGCACGAAGCGAGCGGTCGCCATCAGCGCGCCGGTGTTGCCGGCGCTGACACAGGCGTCGGCTTCGCCCTGCTTGACCAGGTTGATCGCCACCCGCATCGAGGAATCTTTCTTGACGCGCAGGGCCTGAGCGGGCGACTCACCCATACTCACCAGTTGCGACGCATGGCGGATGACGATTTGAGGATGCCCCCCGGCCTTGAGCCTGAGCAGCGCGGCCGACAGCACATCTTCCTGCCCAACCAGGATCAGGCGTAACGAATCGCCGGCCGTCTCAAGCACACGCAAAGCGGCGGGTACGACCATGTCGGGACCGACATCGCCGCCCATGCCATCCAGGGCGATGGTGAGCGGTTTGGTCATGGGCCGGGCAAGGTAGCGGAGGAATCCGAGGCGCGGGGCGACACGATGACTATTCTTCGCTATCGACCGCAGTGGGCTCGCTGATCACCTTGCGGCCGCGATAAAAACCGTTCGGCGTGACGTGATGGCGACGATGCAGTTCGCCGGAGGTACGATCCGTCGATAGCGTAGCCGCAGTCAGCGCGTCGTGGGCGCGGCGCATGCCGCGTTTGGAGGGGCTTTTACGGGATTTTTGTACGGCCATAACTCAATTGCTCCT
Source organism: Candidatus Competibacter sp. (assembly GCA_049663445.1). Taxonomy (GTDB): domain Bacteria; phylum Pseudomonadota; class Gammaproteobacteria; order Competibacterales; family Competibacteraceae; genus Competibacter. The sequence continues at coordinate 5,201 of JBATDL010000759.1, read as the reverse complement.
CTTGGAATCTTGCAACAGGGACGCTAGCGCCGCGAAGGCCCGAGCTTGCCCGGCATCCAGCGCCGGTCCACTGGGCGGTGTATAATAACCGACAGCCTCGCATTCGCACGTATCCCGATGGCGAGGAATCTGCGGCAAAGCCAGCAACAGCTCGTCTTCCACCAGGTCGGCGACAGCAAGGTCGGTGCCGGTGGCCAGCAGCGGCTCGCGCTGGTCGGGCAGGCAGGCGGCCTCGGCTTCGGTGCGCACCAGCGCCAAGCTGACCGTAACCTCCAACGGCAACCGCAGCGGACCCAGGCAACGTTGGCATATCAGTTCGACTTCGGTTTGCAGCAAGCCCTCGATGAACCGCAGCCCCTGCTCGTCGACTCCCAACGCCAGCGCCACGCTGACCATGCCACCGGCGTGTTCGAGCAAAGCGGCCAATCGTGGCAACGCCGCCAACTTCAACTCGCCATCCAGCCGCCCGTGCCCGGCGGCCAATTGCCAGGGATCGATCCGGTCGGGAAGCGTTGGGATTTGCATAAGGCGCGGAATAATATAGGCACGCTTGATTTCTGTCAAAATAAAGCCAGATTCCGCATAATTACCCGGATTTCCAAACCGTTCGCCACACTACCGCCATGTCCGAAACCCTGCCCGATGGCCGTCGCCTGATTCTCGCTTCTACTTCACCGTTCCGTCGCGAACTGCTGGCGCGGCTGGAATTGCCCTTCACCGTCCGTGCGCCGGACACCGACGAAACCCGCTGGCCCGATGAACCGGCGGCGGCGCTGACGGCGCGGCTGGCGGAAATGAAAGCGCGCGCGGTCGCCCGGTGTGAAACAGCGGCGCTGGTGATCGGTTCGGACCAGGCGGCGGAACTGGATGGCGAGGTCATCGGCAAGCCCGGCGATCACTTGCAGGCAGCGGCGCAACTACGGCGGGCGATGGGACGCACGGTCACTTTTTATACCGGGCTGTGCCTGCTGGATAGCGCCAGCGATCACTGCCAGGTAATGGTGGAACCGTTCCGGGTTGTGTTCCGGACGCTGACGACGGAGATGATCGAGGGTTATCTGCGGCGCGAGCGACCATACCATTGCGCGGGCAGCTTCAAATCCGAGGGCTTGGGCATCGCCCTATTCGAACGGCTGGAGGGCGACGACCCCACCAGCCTGATTGGCTTGCCGCTGATCCAGCTTACCCGGATGCTGGAAGCGGCCGGGGTAGCGGTATTGTGAGGGTGGGCGATCCAGCGTCGAGCAATCCCGCCCCTTCGTAAAAAATCCGCCAGCCGGCAACCCTACCGCCACTGCACCATCCCACCGATCCCCAACGCACTCAGTAGCGCCGCGCCCAGACTGGCTTCCGCGCCATCGAGCAACCGATCCACCCAACGGGTGCGTTTGGTATAGTCCACCACGGTCTTCTCGCCGATCACTTCCTCGGCCACGTAGCGGGTATCACCCAGCGCGTCCACCAACCCCAGATCGATGCTTTGCTCGCCGGTCCACATCAGACCACTGAACACCTCCGGATTGTCCTTCAGACGCTCGCCTCGGCCCTGCCTGACCGCCGCGACGAACTGCTGGTGGATCGCATCCAGCATCCCCTGCAAATGCTGGACTTCCGCCGGATTGACCGGTTTGAACGGGTCGAGGAAATCCTTGTTGCTCCCCGCCGTGTACGCCCGCCGTTCGATGCCCAGCTTGGCGATGGCGTCGGTGAAGCCAAAGCTATCCATCCGCACTCCGATGGAACCGACGATGCTGGCTTTGTTGGCGTAGATGTTCTGTGCCGCCGCCGCGATGTAATAACCACCCGAGGCGCACACATCACTTGCCACCGCATGGACCGGAATTTTGGGGTACTTCCGACGCAGTCGCTGGATCTCGTCGTACACCTCGCCCGCCTGCACCGGACTGCCGCCTGGACTGTTGATCTGCACGATCACTCCGGCTGTTTTCTCATCCTTGAACGCCTTGCGCAGCGCCTCGATCACGTTTTTGGCGCTAGCCTCGGTGCTACTGGCGATCAATCCGTCAATCCGAACCAGCGCGGTGTGACGCTTGCCACCGGTAGTGGTATCGAGACTATCCGGCCAGGCCAACACCAGCAGCAGCACCAGATAAGCGAAAAACAGCAGCTTGAAAAAAATTCCCCAGCGCCGGGTCCGTCGCTGCTCGGTCACGGCGGCGAACGCCAATTTGCTTAGCACTTCGCGCGCCCAAAGCTCGTCGTCAGGTAGTTTCGGGTTCGGATTCGGATTCGGATTCGGATTTGAGTCGGTCATGGGGTGTCTCTCACTTGCCTTCTATGCGGGTTCGCCAAACTCAGGCTTTCCAGCACACCTTTGAGATCGGCATCCAGCGGGGCGCTGATCGCGATGTCCCGACCACCCAGCGACAGGTTCAAGCTGTGGGCATGCAGGAACAACCGGCGCAGGCCGCACTGCTCGACCATCGCCCGGTCGAACGCGGCATCGCCGTATTTCGCGTCGCCAGCCAACGGATGACCGATATGAGCCGCATGAACACGGATCTGATGGGTACGACCGGTGGCGATGTTTGCCTCCAGCAACGAAGCTAGTTTGAACAGACTGACTGGGCGAAACCGGGTCAGAGCCGACTTGCCGTCGCCCACTACCTCGACCAGCCGCTCGCCGCCGCGCAAGACGTTGCGGCGCAAAGGCTGGTTCACCTCGCGCGGACCGTGGTTCCAATAACCGCGCACCAAGGCGAGGTAGCGTTTCTCTACTCGTCCGGTCCGCAAGGCGTCCTGAATCAATCGCAGCGCCGCCGGAGTCCGGGCCAGCAGCAAACAGCCACTGGTATCACGATCCAATCGGTGCGCCAGCTCCAGAAACGGTTCTTGCGGGCGCAGGGCGCGCAAGAGTTCGATTACGCCATAATCGATCCCGCTGCCTTTATGCACCGCCAAACCGGCTGGCTTGTCGAGCACCAGCACCTCGCGATCCTCGTACAGCACGGCCGCCCGCAGGCGTTCTGCCCATCCAGGCGGCGGCCGGAACACCCTTTCATCTCGCTCACCCAGTCGCACCGGTGGAACGCGCAGCTTATCGCCGGTTTGCAGCCGCTGGCTCGGTTGCACCCGACCTCCGTTCAAGCGGACTTCCCCCTTGCGCAGGATTCGATAGATCAAGCTTTTGGGCGCACCCTTCAGCTCACGCAGCAGAAAATTGTCGAGACGCTGCCCGGCATGTTCCGAAGTAATTTCCAGGTGGCGCACCCCACCGGTGGACACAAAAGCAGGCATCGTTTGAAGCGTACCAGTCGGACTGTTATAGTTTGTGGAAGTTGTCGCCGATTGGCCCGAAAGGCCGGCGAAACAGGATTCATACACGATATCGGTTTTCACATCCGCACGCCAGTGACACAGGCGTGCAGGGTTTGTTAAACGGGTTTATCCGCCGCTCACCCGACCTATTCTAAGCGGCTCTTTACCGCGCTCCCAGCCGACTGGTTACGACCTCGCGGCGTATCTGGACTTGCCCGACGTATTATTTCAAGCTCCGGGCCTTTTCTTATTCCAGCTACACCTCGGCGACAACTGCGTCACCGCCGGTGATGGTCGAGCGCAGGGAATCTTTTCAATGAAACGTATGCTGATCAACGCGACTCAGCAGGAAGAATTGCGCGTGGCCCTCGTGGATGGCCAGAAACTTTACGACCTCGATATCGAAACTCCCGCACGGGAGCAGAAGAAATCCAACGTCTACAAAGGCCGCGTCACCCGTGTCGAGCCGGGGCTGGAAGCGGCGTTCGTGGATTACGGTGCCGACCGGCACGGGTTTCTGCCCTTCAAGGAAATCACCCGCAACTACTTCGATCCCCAATCCATCGCCGACGGTGGTCGACCGAATATCCGGGAAGCCATCAAGGAAGGTCAGGATCTGGTGGTCCAGGTGGAAAAGGAAGAGCGCGGCAACAAGGGCGCGGCGCTGACCACTTTCATCAGCCTGGCCGGCCGCTATCTGGTATTGATGCCCAACAACCCGCGCGCCGGCGGCGTGTCGCGACGGATCGAAGGCGATGATCGCCAGGAAATCCGCGAGGTGATGAGCAGCCTCGACATTCCCGACGGCATGGGCCTGATCGTCCGCACCGCCGGCGTGGGCCGCTCGCAGGAAGAGCTGCAGTGGGACCTCGATTACCTGCTGCACCTTTGGCAAGCGATCGAAACCGCCTCCTCCCAGAAAAAGGCCCCGTTCCTGATCTACCAGGAAAGCAACATCATCATCCGGGCCTTGCGCGATTACCTGCGCGCCGATATCGGCGAGATCCTGGTGGACAACCCCACCGTCCACCGCCAGGCGCAGGATTTTATGCAGCAGGTGATGCCGCATAACCTGAACAAGCTCAAGCTGTATCAGGACAACGTGCCCCTGTTCACCCGCTACCAGATCGAATCGCAGATCGAAACCGCCTACCTGCGCGAGGTCAGCTTGCCCTCGGGTGGCGGGATCGTCATCGACTACACCGAGGCGTTGGTATCCGTCGACATCAATTCGGCCCGCGCCACTCGGGGCGCCGATATCGAGGAAACGGCACTCACCACTAACCTGGAAGCCGCCGAGGAAGTCGCCCGGCAGTTGCGGTTGCGCGACCTGGGCGGCCTGATCGTCATCGATTTCATCGACATGAACGCCGCCCGCAACCAGCGCGAGGTGGAAACCCGGCTGCGCGAAGCACTGAAAATGGATCGCGCTCGGGTACAAGTCGGCAGGATCTCCCGATTTGGCTTGCTGGAAATGTCGCGGCAGCGGTTGAGCCCGTCGCTGGACGAAGCCAGCCATATGATCTGCCCCCGCTGCAACGGTCAAGGCACCATCCGCAACATCGATTCGTTGGCGCTCAGCGTGCTGCGGCTGATTCAGGAAGAAGCGATGAAGGACAAGACCGGCCGGGTCGTGGTGCAGTTGCCGGTCAAGGTCGCCACCTTCCTGCTCAACGAAAAGCGCGAGGCGATCCGCGTCATCGAACAACGCCATCGGGTCGGCGTCATGCTGGTGCCAAACGAGTCGCTGGAAACCCCGCACTTCAAGCTCAATCGGCTGCGGGCGGACGAACTGTCGGAAACCCAGTTGCTGTCGTACACCCTGGCCGAAGACTTTGAAGAACAACTTGAGCCGGCGGCGGCGGGCGCGGCGACGCGGGGCACGGACGAGGAACCAGCGGTCAAGGGCGTCGCACCGACCA
>JBATDL010000758.1:0-4517 GCA_049663445.1 Candidatus Competibacter sp. | reverse complement strand
CTGGTGAGGTGCTGGGTCTGGCCGGGTTGGTCGGCGCCGGTCGCAGCGAACTAGCGCGGCTGATTTTCGGTGCCGATCGTGCCGCCAGCGGCGAAGTCTGGTTGGAAGGGAAACGCCAGACGCTCCGTAAGCCGCTGGACGCGATCAACAACGGCATCGCCTACTTGACCGAAGACCGCAAGGCGCAAGGGCTGTTTCTCGACATGAGCGTGCGCGAGAACATCACCATCAGCGTGCTGGGCCGGGACGCCCTGGTCGGCGGATTGCTCAACCGGGCCGCCATGGCGCGGTTGACCGCCGGTTCGATTGAAGATTTGCGGGTCCGGGTGGCCGGCCCCTTCGTCACGGCAGGCGCGCTGTCCGGCGGCAACCAGCAAAAGTTGCTGATCGCCCGCTGGATCGCCATTCATCCGAAGGTTTTGATTCTCGACGAACCCACCAAGGGCGTCGATATCGGCGCCAAGGCCGAGATCTACCGCATCGTCAGCGAACTGGCCGCCAAGGGCGTGGCGATCCTGGTGATTTCGAGCGAACTGCCCGAGGTCATCGGCATCAGCGACCGCATTCTGGTCATGCGCGAAGGCGAGATCGTCGGCGAACTCGGCGGTTCCGATGGCCCGGAAGCGACGCAGGAGAACATCATGGCCCTGGCGACAGGCACAACCGAGATGGTGCAATCATGAACGAATCCACGACCCCCGCGACGAAAACCTTCGACAAGACTTTTTGGGCGAATCTGATGCAAACCGCCGGCATCCTGCCGGTGCTGATCGTGATCGCCATTATCTTTGCGATCATCGCCCCCAACTTCCTGACCGAGAATAACCTGCTGAACATCGTCCGGCAGGCGTCGATCAACATCGTGCTGGCTACCGGCATGACCATGGTCATTCTGACCGGCGGCATCGACCTTTCGGTGGGGTCGGTGCTGGCGGTGTCGGCGGTCATGGCGATGGTGGTGTCGCTCATGCCGGAATTGGGCTGGGCGGCGGTGCCGGTGGCGCTGCTGGTCGGTCTGGGGCTGGGCGCGCTCAACGGCCTGCTGGTCGCCTACGCCGGCCTGCCGCCGTTCATCGTCACCCTCGGTTCCATGACCGCTCTGCGTGGTCTGGCCTATCTGCTGGCCGGTGGCACCACCGTCATCAACAGCAAGATCGGCTTTGCCTGGATCGGCAACGCCTATCTGGGGCCACTGCCCTGGATCGTGATCATCGCCTTCCTGGTCATCCTGCTGACCTGGTTCATCCTCCGCCATACCGTGCTGGGCGTGCATATCTACGGCGTCGGCGGCAATCCCCAGGCGGCGCGGCTGACCGGCATCAAGGTCGGGCTGGTGATGCTGTTCGTCTATGCCTACAGCGGCCTGTTGGCCGGTCTCGGCGGGGTGATGACCACCAGCCGGTTGTACAGCGCCAACGGCGTACTCGGCACCGGTTACGAGCTGGACGCCATCGCGGCGGTGATCCTGGGCGGCACCAGCTTCGTCGGCGGCGTCGGCACCGTGGTCGGCACCCTGTTCGGAGCGCTGATCATCGCCACTCTCAACAACGGCCTGACCCTGATGAACGTGTCGTTCTTCTGGCAATTGGTGGTCAAGGGATTGGTCATCATCATCGCCGTGGCCCTCGACAAGTACCGGCGTAAGGGTCCCGGCGCCCGTACCTGATTTCGGTAACCGTTCACCCCCCACCCTTCTCCACCAGAGAGAAGGGAAACCCCGTAGGAGAGAGCATCATGAAAAAGACTCTGATTTCCACCGCCGTATTGACGCTGATCGGTTCCAGCGCGGCCTTCGCCGCTGACGCACCTTTGAAAGCCGTGGGCGTAACCCTGGGCAGTCTGGGCAACCCGTTCTTCGTTACCCTGGCCAAGGGAGCGCAGGAAAAAGCCAAGGAATTGGGTGGTGATAAGGTCAAGGTGACTGTCGATTCCGCCGATTACGATCTCGGCAAGCAGACCAACCAGATCGATAATTTCATCTCAGCGCAGGTCGATCTGATTCTGATCAACCCCGTCCACCCCGAAGGCATCATGCCGGCGGTCATGCGCGCCAAGGAGGCCGGTATTCCGGTGATCGCGGTGGATGCCGGCGCCGAGGGCGCGGATGCGATGATCACCAGCAACAATGTCCAGGCCGGCGAGAAAGCCTGCCAGTTCATCGTTGATCGCCTGAAGGGTAAGGGCGATGTGGTCATCATCAACGGTCCGCCGGTGACCGCCGTGGCCGACCGGCTCCAAGGTTGCAAGTCGGTATTGGCGAAATACCCCGGCATCAAGATCCTGTCCGACAACCAGAACGGTCAGGGCAGCCGCGAGGGCGGCCTGGATGCGATGACCAATCTGCTGACCGCTTTCCCCAAGATCGATGCCGTGTTCGCGATCAACGATCCAACCGCCACCGGCGCCGATTTGGCCGCGCGGCAGGCACAGCGCACCGAGTTTTTCATCACTGGCGTCGATGGCGCGCCGGTGGCAGTGGAAGCATTGAAGGACAAGGACAGCCTGTTCCTGGCCACGGCGGCGCAAAACCCGTTGCGGATGGCGAAGGAAGGCGTCGAGATCGGTTATCGGATCAAGCAGGGCAAGCCGCCGGCGGAAACGACCATTCTGATCCCCGTCGAGTTGATTACCCGCGATAACGTCAACGAATACTCAGGTTGGGTCACGAAATAAGCCAACGCGGAGGTCGGAACCGATCCTGGTTTCGACCTCCGGTCTTCATCCCCCGCACCAGGAGCGCCATCATGGCCAATGCAATCTGTCTGGGCGAATTACTGATCGATTTCGTGCCCACCGTGACCGGTACCGGCCTGACCGACGCGCCGGCATTCATCAAGGCGCCGGGCGGCGCACCCGGCAATGTGGCCGTCGGGTTGGCGCGACTGGGAGTTAAAAGCGCCTTCATGGGCAAGGTGGGTGACGATGCCTTTGGGCATTTTCTGGCCGATACCCTGGCGGAAGCCGGCGTCGACGTCGGCCCGCTGCACTTTTCCACCGAGGCGCGCACCGCGTTGGCGTTCGTCTCGTTGCGGGCGGATGGAGAACGAGAGTTCATGTTCTACCGCCACCCCAGCGCCGATATGCTGTTCACACCACGGGAAGTGGATATGGACGCAATCAGCCGCGCCAAGCTTTTGCACTTCGGTTCGATCAGCCTGATCGGCGAACCGTCGCGCAGTGCCACGCTGTATGCGGTCGATGCGGCCCGCGCGGCTGGTTGCCTGGTGTCCTACGATCCCAATCTGCGCTTGCCACTGTGGCCAGACGCGGACGCGGCCCGGAAAGGCCTGTTATTGGGTTTAAGCAAAGCCCACATCGTCAAATTGAGCGACGACGAAAGCGAATTTCTGACCGGATTGAGCGACTTGAAAGCGGCTTGCCAGGCACTCTGGCACCAGGATTTGAAGCTGATGGTGGTTACCCGAGGTCGCGCGGGTTGCGTCTACTTCACTCCGAGTTTCACCGGCACGGTCGAGAGTTTCACGGTCGAGGCGGTCGATGCCACCGGCGCGGGCGATGGCTTCGTGGCCGGCTTGCTGCAAGGTTTGCTCGCCGATCCGTCCACGTTCCAGGACGAAGCACGTTTGCGCGAGCTATGCCGCTTCGCCAATGCAGTCGGTGCGCTGGCGACGACTGAACGGGGTGCGATTCCGGCCCTGCCGAATCGGGAGCGGGTGCGGGAATTTTTGAGTAGCCGCGAATAGATTCGCTCATCCTCCTTTCCAGTTCTTGGCGATGGGCAAGATCATGCCGGTCATCATTCGCCCAACAGGGCGGCAATGAAAGGCTGTGCTACACTGAAATGGTGTAACCGTGCTCAAAAATTGGAGGCGACCATGGCCAATCTCACCATCAGCGTTAACAACGAGGTGCTCAAGCGGGCGCGCATTCGCGCATTGGAAGAAAACAGCTCGGTCAATACCGTGCTAGGCAAGTACCTGGAGGAATACGCGCGGATTGATGAGGTCCGGCGCCACCGGCAGGAGGTGCTGAAGGCGCTGCTGGTGTTGGCGGAGCAATGCCAGTGCGGGCGAGAAGGAAAGATCTGGAACCGGGACGAACTGCATGAGCGATAAGGTTCTTTTTCTTGATACCAACGTCCTGGTCTATCTGTTCGATTGCGACGAACCGGGGAAGAAGGCCATTGTCGAGGGTATGTTTCGCGACTCTGTCGGGATCAGACTTAGCACCCAGGTGTTGCAGGAGTTTTATGTGACCGTCACGCGCAAGCTGGGGCGACCCATGCCGCCAGAACAGGCATTGATCGCGGTGGAGCATTTCCAAACCTATCTAGTTGCGCCAATCACCAACGACCTGATCAACAAAGGCATCAGACGCAGTATCGACGCCAGGATCTCGTTTTGGGACGGCTTGATCGTGGAGACCGCGCTGGCTGAAAGGGTGGATCTGCTCGTGACGGAAGATCTTCAGGACGGTTGGAAGATCGGTTCGATGCGGGTCTGGAATCCCTTCAGACACTGATGCCACAAAGCCGTGGCTCAAACGCCTCATAAAGC
>JBATDL010000757.1:0-1663 GCA_049663445.1 Candidatus Competibacter sp. | reverse complement strand
GAACTGGGCTGGGAACCGCGCCATGCGGATTTAGCGACCATCGTCGCTCACGCCTGGCACTGGGAAAGCAGTCGTGAAGGATGAACCGCGCCTTCTTTTAAGCCGCCAGCCGCTCTATCGCCGCTCGCAGTTCGCCCTCCAGCGGCGCGGCCTTGTCGGTGCGGGTGTCGATGATGACGAAGGTGACGTCGGCGTCGGCAACCACGGTGTCGGTGCCCTTGAGGGTGACCAGTTGGCGCATCACGCAACTGCGGGCGCCAATGGTTTTCACCGAGGTGGCGATTTGCAGGATTTCTCCCATGAAAGCGGCGCGGCGGTAGTTGATGTTGATGTTGACCACGGCGAAGGTGTAACCGTGCTGCTCCAAAAGGTCCAGATTGCCCCGGTTTTCCAGCAGGCTCCAGCGGGCTTCCTCCAGAAATTCCAGGTAACGGGCGTTGTTGACGTGGCGGAACAGGTCGAGGTGATAACCCCGCACCTTGATGTCGATGCTGTGACTCATGCGTGCGCTCCAGTGAGGATGGTGAAGAGACCGGCGATCTGCCGGTCGGCGCGCGGAACCCGCGCGGGTGTTACTGGCCCGGCGGGAAGTGTAGGGAAGCAGCGTGCGTTCCGCATGAGTGTTTCGATGATGGACGCCTGCTCATGAGCGAAAAAGCGCCGCGACTGCTGTTGTCGGCGTATCAATGCGGGCCGGGCATGGGCTCGGTGTCGCAGATCGGCTGGCACTGGTATACCCGGTTGGCCCGACGGCTGCCGGTGACGCTGGTCACCCATGTCCGCAACCGTCCGGCGCTGGAAGCGGCCGGCGCGCCGCTGCCGGATTCGGAGGTGATCTACATCGATACCGAGTGGTTCGCCGGGCCGCTGTACCGGCTGGCGGCGTGGTTGTTCCGCCAGAGTCAGCACGCGGTATTCCTGGTGTCCTCGGCTGATTTTTATGTGTACGACGCGGCGGCGCTCAAGGAATTGCGGCTGCGGCGGGCGGCGGGCGCGGATTGGGGCATCGTTCACGCGGTGACGCCGGTCTCGCCGATGGCCGCGACCCGCCTGTACAAGTTGGGGCGACCGGTGGTGCTGGGACCGTGGAACGGTGGCTTGGGTAATCCGGCGCACTTCCCGGACATCATGCGCGCCGATGCGGCCTGGTTGTATCCGCTACGCAAGCTGGGTGGCTGGGTGGACGCGCTGGCCGGGTCCAGCCGGAACGCGGCGGCGATTCTGACCGCCACCCAAGCTACGCTCGAAAGTATTGCGCCCCGACATCACTCCCGCTGCGTGCCGATGCTGGAAAACGGCGTCGATCTGGACGTTTTTTCACCCGGACCCTGGCCGGACCCGCCGGGGCTAAACCGGCCGCTGCGGCTGGTGTTCGTCGGGCGGCTGGTGCCGTTCAAGGGCATCACCATGCTGTTGGAAGCCATGCAACGGGTGGCGGGCGAGATGGCGGTGGAAGCCGTGCTGGTCGGCGGCGGGCCGCTGGAAGCGGATTTGCGCGCGGAAGCGGTGGCGTGTGGTCTTGCCGACCGGGTGCGGTTCATCACGGAGAATCTGCCTGCTGCGGCGGTGGCCGCCGAAATGCGCGCCGCGCATCTGTTCTGTCTCCCCTCGGTGCGCGAGTCGGGCGGCGCGGTTTTGTTGGAGGCAATGGCCTGCGCCCGGC
>JBATDL010000756.1:0-1700 GCA_049663445.1 Candidatus Competibacter sp. | reverse complement strand
ACCACCTTGGAGGAGATCCTCCGCCAGATGGAAGTCCGCCACCGAAAACGACAGGCCGCCATCGATTCGGCCTATCGCAAACAGCAACTTAACGAATAGTGACAGGTGTTCTGACAAAGTAGAAGTAGGCCGGCCCCAGCACTTCGGGAAAGACCAGTTCCCAATGATGAAACGGCTGATCCTTGAGCACATTCCGACCGTGAGCGAACCACGGCACCAACCCCGCCGCTTCCTCGGCATCCAGCGTCCCGTCGTCAATTGTCGCGGCGTAGAGCGCCTGAACATTAAAGGCGTTACCGACGCGCACCTCCATCATCCCCAGGTTCGCCGGGTCGAGTTTTACGGTCTCCAGCAACAACTGAATGCTGGCCAGCCAAGCGTCCCGGCTCGGCAGTTCCGTGGCCCAGTCCAGCGGCCAGAACCACAGTCCGCACCAGACATCCATCACCAGCTTCAAACGCTGGAAAGGACCGGATTCCGCCTCCAACTTCGCCTTCACCGCCTCCTGACGGGCCAGCGTCGGCCCCAACTTGAGGGCCGCCGTACTTTCCGAAGGCGTCGGCCACACGCTGGCGGTGCAAGCGGTTTTTTCCAGCGCGCCATGCCGCTCCGCCGCGTAGGCCGCCCACAACGCATCGATCCGCGCCGACAACGCCAGAACCAGTTTCGCCTCCTGCCCGGTCCATTTCTTCCGCACCTGCTTTTTCTGCCACTCGGTGACGCGCGCGCATTCCGCCGGCCAATGCGCCTTCATCCGCTTGTCACGGGCGGCGGGCGCCATGTCTTCATCCCACACCAGAAAGTGATACACCTCATCCGCGCCGCGTGGCTCGCCGGGAGCCAATAGCCGGGGAATCACCGCGTCCTTGCCGAAAAAATCCCCGTCGGTGAGCTGCTTCATTTTCCACACCGCGCGGCGGGCGCCGATCAGGCTGTTGCCGGTGCGCAGCCGCAGGCCAAACCAGGGCACTGCGCCGAGACGATAGAGGTCCGGTCCGCTTCTAACGCCTGCAACATCCTCTCTCTCATTCATCGGGGAAAGGGGGTAAGCGCCACGTTCATCCCCCCCACCCCAACCCTCCCCCGCGAGGGGGGAGGGAGTTTTTCCAGAGGAAACGCGCAGCCGGTGCATCGAACCCAGCCACAGCGACAGCGCCCCCAGTTCGACAGCGGTCGGATTCAGGTCCACGCCATACACATTGCGGGTGGCGATCCAGTGGCGCACCCGCCGGTGCTCATCCTCGTAACGATCCGGGGCGATGGTCTGACCGATCTGGGTCTGCTTGAGCTTCAGATAGGCGTGGGCGAGCTGACGGGTGGCTTCGTTGATGAAGGCCGCCGAACCCATGGCCGGTTCGCACAGCGTCAGCACCAAAATTTCATCGGCCCGATCCGGCGTGATGTCCCGCAACCGCGCCGCCAGCACTTCCCGCACCAGCGCCTCGGTGAGCACTTCCGGCGTGTAGTAGGAGGCGGTCTCGGCCCGGTCGATGCCGTTCAGATGCAGGATGAACTCGCCCTTCCGGTAGATGCGTGGCTTCCCGGTGCGGCGTTCGAGGATGATCTCGCCGGGTCGGAACACATCTTTCAACGCTTCAGGCACAAACCAGGTCGGCAGATCGGCGGGAATCGCATCATCCAGGACGCCAGCCGGCGCGCCGCGGCGGGGCGGCGGCGAAACGGCGTCCGCGTCCTCCTCC
>JBATDL010000755.1:0-3098 GCA_049663445.1 Candidatus Competibacter sp. | reverse complement strand
GGGTCGACCGTGGCGAGACCGGTTTGCGGTTGACGGGTTGGTTGGGGTTGCCGGCCGTATCGCGCGCGCAATCGGACTTGCAATATTTTTTCGTCAACGGCCGGCCGGTGCGCGACCGGATCATGGCGCACGCGGTCCGGCAGTCTTATCGGGATATTCTCTATCAGGATCGCCAGCCGGCGGTCGTGCTCTATCTGGACATCGATCCCGATCGGGTCGATGTCAACGCCCATCCCGCCAAGCATGAAGTGCGTTTTCGGGAAGGCTCGCTCGTCCACGAATTCATCCGCCGCGCCGTGCAGGCGACACTGGCCGAGATCCGGCCCGGCACAGCGCCGCAACCGCTTGTCCGGGCCGGCGAACAGTTGTTGGGGGCGATGGGTAGATCTGGCGGCGGACCAATTTTGGCGGATCGCTGGGCAGCCCGCCAGCCGGGATTGCCGTTGCGGGTGGACGAACAGATGGCGGTTTACGGTCGGATGCACTCGTCTTCGAATCCCGAACCGGCTTCGGCCGATCCTCTTCCCGCCGCCGCTGCCGAACGGCCGCCGCTCGGCTACGCGCTCGGCCAGTTGCACGGCTGCTATGTGCTGGCGGAAAACGCCGATGGGCTGGTGGTGGTGGACATGCACGCCGCGCACGAACGCATCCTGTACGAACGCTTGAAGCGCTTGCAGGCGGAAGGCACGGTGAAAACCCAGGCGTTGCTGGTCCCGGTAACGCTTGCGGTGGGTCCCAGGGAGCGCCAATTGGTCGAGGAGCATGGTGCGCTGTTCGCCCAGTCCGGTCTGGACGTAGCGGTGTTAGGGCCGGAAACCCTGGTGGTGCGACAGGTTCCCGCGCTGCTGGCGGATACCGACATCGCCGGGATGGTGCGCGACATGTTGGCCGATCTGGCGGCGCACGAAACCAGCGACCGGCCAGAGAGCGCTCACCAGGCGCTGTTGGCCAGTTTGTCCTGTCACGGCGCCATACGCGCCAACCGGCCGCTCAACCTGCTGGAAATGAATGCCCTGTTGCGCGACATGGAGCGTACCGATCGCGGCGGTCAGTGCAATCACGGTCGACCTACCTGGGTGCAACTGACGCTGGACGAACTGGACCGGCTGTTTCGGCGTGGGCGCTGAGCGCGTGGGGCGTCAAGGGCGGTGATGATGGGTGAGACGAGCCTGAAGGCGGATCATGAGCGGGCCGATTCGCGCCCGCCGGTGCTGTTCCTGATGGGGCCGACCGCCTCCGGCAAAACCGCGTTGGCGGTGGCTTTGAGTCAACGCTTACCGTTCGAAATCGTTAGCGTGGATTCGGCGCTGGTCTATCGGGGAATGGATATCGGCACGGCCAAGCCCGATGCGGACACTTTGCGCCTCGCCCCGCACCGGCTGGTGGATATTATCGATCCCGCCGAGGTCTACTCCGCCGGCCGGTTTCGAGCCGATGCGCTGGCCGAGATTGCCGCCATTCAGGCCAGCGGCCGCTTCCCGTTGTTGGTCGGCGGCACCATGCTGTACTTTCGGGTCTTGGAGCGGGGTCTGGCGGAATTGCCGGTCGCCGATCCAGCGATTCGCGCCCGGCTGATCGAGGAGATGGCCGAGCGTGGTAGCGCGGCGGTGCATGGTCGGTTGGCGCGGTGCGATCCGGCTGCGGCCGCACGGATCCATCCCCACGACGCCCAGCGGATCCAGCGGGCACTGGAGGTGTACGAACTGACCGGGCGCCCGCTGACGGAACTTTGCGCCCGGCCGTGCGACGAAACATTACCGTTCCGAGTCGTCAAGCTGATTTTGGCCCCGGCGGAGCGGCGGATTTTACATGACCGCATTCAACATCGGTTTCAGCTCATGCTGGAGCAGGGGCTCATTGCCGAAGTGGAGCATCTGCGCGCGCGCGGCGACCTGGATTTGGCCAAACCCTCGATGCGGGCGGTGGGGTATCGGCAGGTTTGGGAGTACCTGAACGGCTTGATGGATCGCGTGGAGATGGTTGAGCGCGCCGTTGTGGCCACCCGCCAGTTCGCCAAGCGACAGTTGACCTGGTTGCGCGCGGATGCCGCAGCGACATGGCTGGACAGCGGCCAGCAGCAGTTGCTGGAGCAGGTTGTCATCGAGCTGCGGGTGCGCGGGTTTTTCCCCAAGGGCATGCGGTGCTTGTGCTAATATGCGAGCGTTTTGGGCTGGCCGCTGTTTCGCCGCCGGTGCGGGTGCGGTATCTTGGATTAGCTGGGCTATTCCCGCGAATAATACATCACGGGAACGTGATGAGCCGGTTCGACGGGCATTTCTGGGGGGCAGGCACGTATCGTGCATCGTGTCCGTGGTTTTGGATGATTTCGAGAATTCTTAAGATTTTTTGTATGTTTCGGGCCCATAACAACAAGGGAGAATCGTAATGGCGAAAGGTCATTCCCTTCAGGAACCGTTCTTGAACGCACTGCGCAAGGAACGAATTCCGGTCTCGGTCTATTTGGTCAACGGGATCAAGCTGCAGGGCCAGATCGAGTCTTTCGATCAGTTTGTGGTGCTGCTCAAAAATAGCGTCAGCCAAATGATCTACAAACATGCTATTTCCACGGTCGTACCCGTTCGCAACGTGCGCCTGAATCTGGCAACGGACGACATTGCTGTGGGTGATCCGTCCTGACGGGTCCGAGCGGGATTGCGGGGGGCGTTTTGTTCGAGCGTCCGCGTGGCGGCGAACGTGCTGTTCTGGTGCATCTGCTGCTGGATAAGTCTGAAAGCAGTCAGGATTTGACCGAGTTTCAGGATCTGGCCGCATCGGCGGGCGCGGAGTGCGCGGCGCTGATTACCGGGCGGCGGCGGGCGCCGGATCCCCATCTGTTTGTCGGCAGCGGCAAGGCCGAGGAAATCCGGGAAGCGGCGCGAAGCGGCGGGGCGGAACTGGTCATTTTCGATCACACCCTATCGCCCAGCCAGGAGCGCAATCTGGAGACTCTGCTACAATGCCGAGTTCTGGATCGCACCGGCCTGATCCTGGATATCTTCGCCCAGCGCGCGCGCAGTTTCGAAGGCAAACTGCAGGTGGAACTGGCGCAGTTGCGCCATCTGTCCACCCGACTGGTGCGTGGCTGGACCCACTTGGAG
>JBATDL010000754.1:0-3541 GCA_049663445.1 Candidatus Competibacter sp. | reverse complement strand
ACACTGTGCAGAGCTCCTGCGCCATTGCCCGCCACACCGCCGCCGATCCGTATGCCGGGCTGGCCGATCCCGAACGGCTGGCGCGGGATATTCCCGATCTCGACCTGTACCATCCCTGGGCGCTGGCCGCCGAGGAAGCCATCGAACTGGCTCGTGAGTGCGAGGCGGCGGCGCTGGCGTTGGACCCGCGTATCCGCAACTCCGAAGGCGGCAGCGTCGCCACGCAAGCCGGACTGGTCATGTACGGCAACTCGCAGGGGTTTTGCGGCGGCTATCCGACCACCCGCCATTCGCTGAGCTGTTCGGTGATCGCTCAGGACGCGGAGGGGATGCAGCGCAATCACTGGTATACCGTGGCGCGCGACCGCGCCGAGCTGGAAACGCCGGTCGCGGTTGGACAAAAGGCCGGTCAGCGGGCATTGCGCCGGCTGGGCAGCCGCCGACTGGGAACCCGGCAGGTGCCGGTTTTATTCGCGCCAGAACTGGCGCGCGGCTTGATCGGCCACTTTATCGCCGCCATTCGGGGCGGGGCGCTGTACCGCAAATCCTCGTTTCTGCTGGATCGGCTGGGGACGCCGGTATTTCCCGAGTTCGTGACCCTCCGCGAACGGCCGCATTTGCCCAAGGCCTTGGGCAGCGCGCCGTTCGACAGCGAAGGCGTGGCCACCGCCGACCGGGATCTGGTCGCTGGCGGGGTGTTGCAGGGTTACGTGCTGGACAGCTACTCGGCACGCCGCCTAGGGATGGAGACGACGGGCAACGCCGGCGGCACCCACAACCTGATCGTCGAACCTGGCCCGCTGGGTCATGAAGAGCTGTTGCGGCAACTGGATACCGGCCTGTGGGTGACCGAATTGCTCGGCCATGGGGTCAATCTGGTGACCGGCGACTACTCGCGCGGGGCCTCCGGGTTTTGGGTGGAAAAGGGCCAGATTCAGTATCCGGTTCACGAAATCACCATCGCCGGCAATCTGAACGATCTGTTCCGGGGCGTGGCGGCGGTCGGTGGCGACGTGGATGCGCGTGGCGGCATCCGCTGCGGTTCGCTGCTGCTGGAACGGATGACGGTGGCCGGGGAGTAGGGTCGGACCTGGGTGTTCGCCCAGGGACTGCCTTTGTTTGTCCCCTGCCGACGCGATATTCAGTCCTCCCGTTTGCGCAATAGAAAGTAGAATTTCCCAAGCTCTTCCCGCGCTTCCAGCAAGGCATGGTCCATCTGTCGGCTGAAGGTCTCAAAATCCCTGACCGATTCCGGGTCGGAGGCGATCACGCGCAACACCTGACCGCCGCGCAGGCTGGCCAGGGCCTTTTTGGCTTTGAGAATCGGCAGCGGGCAGCTCAATCCGGACGTGTCGAGTTCGGCATCAATCGGGGTCATGGCGATATCCAGCGGCTCAAGATGCCCTAGCTTACCGGATCGCGCCGTGCCCCCGTTGGGAGCCGTGCCGTATTCGTGCCTGCCGTGCTCGTTTCCCTTGGCAAAAACCCGTCTTTGAAGATCAGTCGCCTCTTGGTCGATGCGTTTTGGCGTTTTTTGGACCATCAATCGTTGAATGTAACATCAACGTTTTTTGTGCTATTGTTAGGATACATAGTAAGGATATTTTCACGAGAGGGTCGAATTGAGCACAATCCGGCCAATTTTCTGGTGAAAGTGGCGAGTACTTGAAAACTTATGAAAACAATATCAACGAGTTCAACGAAGTCGTTGTTTCCAGTGCTGGATAGACGCGGGCGCGTTCTACTTGCCGGAAGCGTCTACGTTGCTGTGTGGATGGTCCTCTTTTCCAGTGCCTCTCTACTCGATTTTTTCGGGTCCGGCGTACCCGATTTATGGTTTCCCCTGGTGGGGTTGCGCTTCTTTTTGCTGCTGGCGTTTGGCTGGGCCGGCGTGCTGCTGGAATTGTTTGCCCTCGTGATACATGGCGTGTTGCCGTGGTTGTTGGATGCGGGTGGCGGGCCGTTCCGGTTCTGGGATTTGCAACAGATATTTTCGCTCCTCGCTTGCGCCGCCGTCATTCTGCCGCTGCGGCGCTGGGTGCCCGAGATCCGAAATCTCGCTATGCCCAGCCATTTCGCCCTGTTTTTTTCTACCGCCTTGGTCGTCAGTGCGTTGGGAGCTTTTGGCGCCGCCTCGACCCTGCTCGACCAGGCCCCGGCCATTTTTCTGTCCTGGCTGATCGGCGATTTCATCGCCATCATTACCCTTGTGCCGTTGTTGCTGGTGTGGGTGTTGCCTGGGCTCGATCGGTATCTGCGCCAAGGCCACTGGCGCGAGCGCCGCGCTCATTATGTTGAATCGGCGCGGCCGTGTTTTGCATGTCTGATCGATAGCCTGCTGTTGGGCGGCGCACTGTTGGGGGCCGCGCTGCTGGGATGGGTGGGGATGTTATGGGGTTTCGAGCTGGAGCAGTATTTCCCGTTCGCCCCGTTGTTTCTGCTGCTGCCGCTCGCTAGCGTGGCGCTGCGCGGCGGCTTGCGCGGCGCGGTGTTGGGGACGGCGGTGCTGGAAGGTGGACTGGTGTTGCTGGTTACGCTGCGCGGCGACCCCAACGCGGCACTGCAATACCAGATGGGTATGATCGCCATCGCCCTGACCGGCCTGCTTCTGGGTGGCGCCATGGAGGCCCGCAACCAAGCGCTCGGACGCTTGCGCAGCTACAACGAAACTTTACAACGCGAGTTGGTTACCACGGAGCAACACCTGCAAGTGCTGCTGACGGCGGCGCCGGTCGGGATTCTGGAGTTCGACGCCGACGAGCGCTGTTGCTATATCAGCACCATCGGTTGCGCCCTGAGCGGCTGTACGCCGGAGCAAGCCCTGGGGCGGCATGTGCTGGAGTTCGTGCATTCCAGCGACCGCGACTACTTCGAATTTGTCTGGCGGATCAATCACGACAGCGACGAGACGCACTGGCTGGAATTCCGTCTCGACACCACCGATCTATGGTGCTCGGCCCACTGGACCCGTCGTCGCGGTCCCAGTCGGTCACTGGGGGGTGCGATTTTGGTATTGGCCAACGCCACCGAACGCCGGGAGCAGGACGAGCGGTTGTGGTTGCTGGCGCATTGCGACGGGCTGACCGGGCTTCCCAACCGCGCGCTGTACTGGGATCGGCTTAACCAAGCGCTGCGCCTGGCCCGGCGCGCGAATCAAAGCGTGGCCGCGCTGTGGGTCGATCTGGACGGTTTCAAGGCCGTGAACGACAGCCTTGGCCATGCCGCCGGCGACGCTTTGCTGCAAGCGGTGGGGCAACGGTTGGACCAGCGCTTGCGGGACAGCGACACCGTGGCGCGGGTGGGCGGCGACGAATTTGCCCTGATCCTGTCGGATATCACCGATCCTGCGGCGGCGACCAGCGTGGCGGCCGAACTGGTGGCCAGCCTGGCCGAAGCCTTCAGTTTGCCGCAAGGTCCGGCGCGGATTTCGGCCAGTATCGGCATCGCCTTGTATCCCCAGCACGCCGCCGACGCCGAAACTCTGGTGCAGCGCGCCGATATGGCCATGTACGCCGCCAAACGGGCCGGCAAGAATCAGGTG
>JBATDL010000753.1:0-4199 GCA_049663445.1 Candidatus Competibacter sp. | reverse complement strand
ACGCCCCAATGGCTTATGGTCCGTGCTGCTGATCAACAAAGATCCCAACCAGGAGTGGGTTGCGCGAATCCGCTTCACTGGGATCGACGACGGTAGAGTAGAATTCCTGCGTGGTCCAGCCGACCTTTATCAGTTTTCCGCTGCCCAGTATCGATGGCGGACGGCCGGCAAACGAAGCCATCCCGCGCGCGACCGCCCTCCCGCCCACACGCCGTGGCCGGGCACAGGCGCGGTCACGGTGAGGTTGCCGGCCTGGTCGCTGTCGGTGGTGCGCGGTCGGGGACCGATCCCGCCCAACATTCATTAACGTCAACGTCGCTGCGCGAGGTGTCCCTCGGATTTCCGCCCTATCCCCCTGACCCGATGATGCCTGATAGAGCATCTGACTGCTGACGGACGTGCTCCCCCTTGAGTGCGAATAGGGACGCACCTGAACGCGAAAGCCCAACTCGACAGTTCAACGCATTGAAACGCTGGTTTGAAATCAAGCATGTCTTCCCCAAACGACCCCCCGACCATGGAGGAAAGCCATTCTCCACCGGTCCCCGTTTTTTTCGATCCCAGCCGCAAACGCTGGCCGCGCCTGCGGTTGGGGATGGCGGTGTTCGGCCTGATTTTGTCTCTATTGTTGGGTGCCCTGATCCTGAGCATCCTGTTCAGTCCGGTGTTACCGGCGCTCAATCTGCCCAGCGCCAGCATCGTGCCCCACGGCGCCCACATGGCACCGCCGCCGCCGCCCTTGTCCCTGGCGCATCCGCTAACCCGCCGCGAACGCGCCCTGCGGGATGCCAAGGATAAGTTGGTCCGGGAACGGGAACGCGACCTGCACCATTTGCTGGCCCAGCGCCAAAAGGCGAACCCTGCCCCGGAGCATCCGCTCACCATCGGTTTCTTTGTCAACTGGGATGACGCCAGCATGAGTTCGCTCAAAGAGAATCTGGGCAAGCTGGATATGATCATCCCCGAATGGCTACACCTCGCCGGCGAGGATGGGACGATCCGGGAGGACGACCCCAACCGCGCGAGCCAGGCCACCCAATACATTCGCGCCCGCCGCCCCGACCTGCGCATCATGCCACTGGTGAATAACTGGAACGGCAAGGAGTGGGAGGGCAACAAGCTGGGCCGCATGCTCGCAAACCCAACCGCTCGCGCCCGCGCCATCGAGCAACTGGTGGCTTATGTGGACCGCCACGCATTCGCCGGTATCAGCATCGATTTCGAAACCATCCCCGCCAAGGCCCACCCCGATTTTCGCCGCTTCATCGCCGAACTATACGCGGCGTTGCGGCCGAAAAACCTGCAACTGTCGGTCAACGTGCCCGCCAGTGACCCGGCTTTCGATTATCGCGCGCTGGCGCGCACCGCCGATTATCTGATCCTGATGGCCTACGACGAGCACTGGTCGACCGGGACGCCCGGCCCCATCGCCAGCCTGCCCTGGTTCGCCAAGGTCTTGCGCCAGCGCCAGCGCGACGTACCCGCCCAGAAAATGATCGTGGCGATCGGCAATTACGGCTACGACTGGCTCAAGGGCAGCCACCACGCCGAGGAAATGACCTTCGAGGAAGCGGTGCTCACTGCCAAGGAATCGGAAGGCAACATTCGCCTCGACCCGGCTTCGCTGAATCCGACGTTCGAATACGCCGACGACGATGACCATATCCATCAAGTGTGGTTGCTGGATGCGGTGACGGCCTTCAACCAGTGGGTCGTCGCTCGCTCGATCCAGCCTCGCGGCGTCGCTCTCTGGCGGCTGGGCGGCGAGGATCCGTCGCTGTGGCAGCTATTCGGCAGGCACGAACCGCTGGATGCGCGGCAGGCCGCCCAATTGGAAGAGGTCCATTTCGCCTATGGATTGGATTACGAAGGACGAGGCGAAATCCTGCGCATCACCGCCCAACCCCATTCCGGCAAGCGCACCATCGAATTCGATCCGAAACGCAATCTGATCACGGCCGAGCGCTTTGTGGCGTTTCCGTCGCCCTATGTGATTACCCGGCAGGGCGGCCAGAATCGAAAAGTCGCCCTGACCTTTGATGATGGTCCCGATCCCCGCTACACCTCTCAAATCCTCGATGCCCTGCGCCAGGCGGGTGTTCACGCCACGTTTTTCATCATCGGCGTCAACGGCGAACTGCATCCGGACCTGCTGCGCCGCGAGGTGGAGGAGGGGCACGAAATCGGCAGTCACACCTTCACACACCCCAATATTTCGGTGATTTCGCCCACTCAGTTCCAACTGGAGCTATCGGCAACCCAGCGACTGCTAGCCAGCGCGGTGGGGCGCCAAACTCTGCTGTTTCGACCACCCTACGCGGTGGACGCCGAGCCGGAAACCCCCGATCAGGTGCGCCCCATCGAATTGGCCAGTGCTCAGGGATACCTCACCGTGGGGATGCAGATCGATCCAGACGACTGGCAGCGCCCAGGTACGGACGAGATTGTGCGGCGTACCGTGGAAGCGGCGGAACGTGGTGAAGGTAATGTGATCCTGCTGCACGACGCCGGTGGCGACCGCGATCAAACCGTGGAGGCCATTCCCAGGATCATCGAAGCCTTGCGGGCTCGGGGTTTTCAATTTGTCACCATCGCCGAGCTGTTGGGCCGTAGCCGGGACGAGGTGATGCCGCCCGTGGCGCCCGAGAGCCAATGGCGAACCGGGTTGGACTGGGCTGCGTTCAGCCTGATCAACCTGGGGGCAGTCGTGATCCACGGACTATTTCTGATCGGCATCATGCTGGGGATCGCGCGCCTGCTGTTTATCGGTGTGCTGGCCGTATACCAGCACTGGCGCAAGCAACGCCTCGTCTTCGATCCGACGTACTCGCCCTCGGTGGCGGTGGTGGTGCCGGCCTATAACGAAGCAAAGGTCATCGCGCAGACCATCGCCTCGCTGCTGGCTTGCGATCATCCCGACCGCTTCGAGATTATCGTGGTGGACGATGGCTCCAAGGACACCACTTATCGTTTGGCGTGCGACACCTTCGCTGAATATCCTCAGGTGCGGGTCTACACCAAACCCAACGGCGGCAAGCCGGCCGCGCTCAACTTTGGTCTGACTCGGACCCAGGCCGAGATCGTGGTGGCCCTGGATGCCGATACCGTTTTTACCCGCGACACCCTCATCAAACTGGTCCGGCATTTCGCCAACCCCCAAGTCGGCGCCGTGGCCGGTAACGCCAAGGTAGGCAACCGCACCAACCTGCTGACGTGCTGGCAGGCTTTGGAATACATCACCAGTCAGAACCTGGACCGACGCGCTTTTGATGTGCTCAACTGCATCACGGTGGTGCCAGGAGCAGTGGGGGCGTGGCGTCGTGAACTGATGGAACGGGCGGGGGGGTTTACCGACGATACCCTTGCGGAGGATGCCGATCTCACCATGGCGATCCGCAAGCTGGGTTATGCCATCGTGTATGAGGACGAGGCCGTGGCCCTGACCGAGGCTCCCGATACCGTGCGTGGCTTCATCCGCCAGCGTTTCCGCTGGATGTTTGGCACCATGCAGGCGACGTGGAAACATGCCGATGCCCTGTTCCGGCCGCGCTACGGCGCTCTGGGCTTCGTCGCCATGCCTAACGTGATCATCTTTCAGGTTTTTTTCCCCCTGATTTCTCCGGTCATGGATCTGTTGCTGATCGCTTCGCTGGCGACGGCCGCGCTCAATCACTGGCAACACCCCGCCGAGTATTCACCCGATGCCTTGTGGCGCGTGTTGTTTTATTACGCGTTGTTCTTGACGGTGGATTATCTGGCAGCCGCATTGGCTTTCGCCCTGGAACGCAAGGAAAACAAGTGGTTGCTTGCCGGGTTGTTCTGGCAGCGCTTCTTCTACCGCCAACTGATGTACTACGTGGCCATCAAGAGCACCCTGGCCTCCCTGCGAGGCGTGCTGGTGGGCTGGGGTACGCTGGAACGCAAGGCTACCGTCAAGATCGCCTAGAAAGCGGGCCGCATCGACGCTCGATTTGGAGGGTATTCATCGTGTTCTTCGGCCAGAAAATCCATCCGCTCAATTTCGACGGCCCCGACCGGCTGACGGTCGAGGCCGATGCGGCCGAACTGAGCGGGACCAATGTCCGGCTGTGGGTCCGCTGCACCGAAATCGCCGACGGCTGCCTGCGGCTGCGGTTCGAGAATGAGCGGGTGGCCGACGGGCGCCAGCTCTCGGATACCGTGTTGCCGGAGCACAGAGC
>JBATDL010000752.1:0-5937 GCA_049663445.1 Candidatus Competibacter sp. | reverse complement strand
ATGGCTTGTTGGACGGTGTCATCCTGTTACTGGTCAAGGTGGCGTGCTTGATCGTGGATTTGGCCGAGATCGTCGAATTGGCACTGAACTCGATCGCGGTTACCACCGTCGGCGTGACGGTGGGCACCGTCAGGGTCCGCATCGCGACAGCCACGGCACCGGCTCACGACCGGCTGGCGATTCGGCCCTATCCTCGGGAATTGGAGGAAACCTTGTCGTTGCCGGACGGTTCTACGCTATGGATTCGCCCGGTGCGACCGGAGGACGAACCGGCCTTTATCGCCGGCTTCACCCAGTTGTCGCGTGAAGAGGTACGGATGCGGTTCATGTACGTGGTCAAGGAATTGACACATGCCGATGCCGCCCGCTTAACCCGGATCGACTACGATCGGGAAATGGCGCTGGTGGCGCTGCGTCAACGAGTTGGGCAAGCGCCTGGGCTCTGTGGCGTGGCGCGATTCAGCCACGGCTTTGATCGCGCGCGGGCGGAATTCGCCATCGTACTGTTGCGTGACGCCACCGGCATCGGCCTCGGCAGCTTGTTGTTGCATCGATTGATCGACCATGCTCGCGGTCAGGGTATCCGCGAGTTGTTCGGGGAAGTCCTGCGCGACAACGAGCCGATGCTGAAACTGTGCCGGGCGATGGGCTTCACCGTCCGGGCCTGCCCCGACGATCCCGGCGTGACGATCGCCACCTTGCCGTTGACCGACGCATGACTGTTGTTTAGGAATAGCCTGAACATAGACGACTTGCTGGCCTATTGCGCCAAACGACGGCCTGAAGTATCGCGCACAGAGATAACAAAACAATGTGGCTACTTTATGATGTGGTGAAACAAAGTGGCTGACTCGCCCGATATCGACGGTACAGTCACAAGGCGCAGGCGGTTTGTCTACGTCGCCATGTTTGTGACCCTGTTCTTCGCTTACTTCTACCTCAGGGATTCGAGCTGGCGCGGAGACATCTCGCTGCATACCCTGATGGAAACGGTCTCGACGGTGTTGGCGCTTGCGGTCGGCAGCCTTGCGCTGGTGCGCTTCTACAGCAAGAAGGACAACACATTTTTGTTCGTCGGCACAGGCTTTGTCGCCACTGCTTTTCTGGACGGCTACCACACGGTGGTCAGTTCCTCTCACTTCATCGAAACCTTCCCCTCGGCCCCGCCTTCGTTGATCGCCTGGAGCTGGTTCGCCTCGCGCATCTTTCTGTCCCTGCTGCTGTGGATGAGCTGGCTGTTCTGGCGGCGCGAAGACCGGCTGGGCGCAGCCGGCCAGATTAGCGAAAAACTGATTTACAGCACTGTCACTGCGCTGGCACTGGTGTGCTTTGCCGTCGTTGCGTTCGTGCCGATGCCGGTAGCCTACTATCAACAGCTGCCTTTTCCCCGGCCACAGGAATTCCTGCCGGCCCTGTTTTTTCTGCTTGCCCTGATCGGCTATCTGCGTAAGGGGAAATGGAAGACCGATATGTTCGAACACTGGCTGGTACTGAGCCTCATCGTCGGCTTCATGGGACAGGCCATGTTCATGTCATTCTCTGGCCAGGTCTTCGACATGATGTTCGATGCGGCACATTTGCTGAAGAACGGTTCTTACATCTGCGCGATGCTCGGCCTGCTGTTCAGCATGCAGCGTCTGTTCAGCGAATCGCACGCGCAGCAGGAACTCCAGTTCAAAAACACCATACTGGCAACGCAGCAGGAAGTTGCGCCGGACGCGATACTCGTGGTCGACGAGCGCGGAAAAATCATCTCCTACAACCGAAACTTCGTCGAGCTATGGAGACTTACGCAAGAGATGGTGGAGGCGCGCGCCGATGAGCCCGTGTTGCACGCGGTCGTCGAACAGCTGCGGGATCCGGAAACATTTCTCGCCCGCATCGATTATCTGTATCAGCACAGATCAGAAGATAGCCATGAAGAAATCGATCTCAGGGACGGCAGGGTAATCGACCGCTACTCCGCACCGATGATCGGAGAACACGGCAAGTATTACGGGCGAGTATGGTTCTTTCGTGATATCACCGAACGCAACCAGACGGAACTGGCGTTGCGTACAAACGAATATTTTCTCGATACCTTGCTGAATGCGATCCCGGTTCCTGTTTTCTATAAGGACGTGGACGGGCGCTATCTGGGATTCAACAAGGCATACGAGACATTTTTTGGTGCAACAAAAGATCAATTAATCGGCAAGAGCGTATTCGATATCAGTCCGCCGGAGCTTGCGAACATCTATCATGCGAAGGATGCCGAGCTTTATGAGGGCCGTGGAATACAGCGATATGAGTCTCGGGTAAAGGATGCGCAAGGTTCGTTTCACGATGTCATTTTCAACAAGGCGGTATTCCAAGACAATCAGGGAGTCGTCAGTGGATTGATCGGAGCGATCCTCGACATCACCGAGCGCAAGCTCGCCGAGGTGGAAGTACAAAAATTGCAGGAACAACTGCGCGAACTAGCCCTGCATGATCCGTTGACCGGTCTCTACAATCGCCGTTACCTCGAAGAATCGATGGCACGCGAAATCACCCGCGCTGAACGCTACGGCCAGCCGGTCGGAGTCGTGATGTGCGACCTTGACCATTTCAAGCTCGTCAACGATACCTACGGTCATCTGGCTGGCGACGAGGTATTGCGGGTGTTTGCCGATCTGTTGAGAACAAATTCACGCGGCAGCGATATCATTTGCCGTTTCGGCGGCGAGGAGTTTCTGCTGCTGCTTCCTGACATGCCACCGGATATCGCGTATCAGCGCGCCGAGGAATTGCGTGCATCGCTTGCGGCGCAACAGATAGGGAAGTTCGCTATCCGGATGACCGCTTCCTTCGGCGTGGCTGCCTTCCCGATGGATGGCAAGACGCAGGATGCCTTGATTAGTGCTGTAGACGCGGCGATGTACCAGGCCAAGGAGACGGGACGCAATCGCGTCGTGGTCGCATCGGCGCATGAAGAAGATGTTCCTGATCGCACGGATATGGGTAGTGCAGAAGTTTCTATCCAGAAGGATAAAAGGCGAACAGATGGGCATTAGCTTCGAAACAGAATTCATGGCTCAATTTGCGCCGGGCGACAAATAATGATGAACCACCCGAACGAGGACGACTTGCCTGCCGAGCAAGCAACATTGAAGGACACTGTGACTCCAGCGGCTTCGACACCGGAGCGTTGGTTTAGTCATGTAATGGAATCACGTTTCCTGTTTCCGGCGATCGCCGTTCTCCTGCTGGCCGCGATTTGGGGCACGACTCTGAGCCTCATCAAAATTGAACGAACTGCAGCCGAGAAAACTGTGGCAGCATTGAGCCACGAACTGGCTCTGACTTATGAATCACAGGTTGTGCGCGCGCTGCGCGAAATCGATCAGACCCTGAAGGTCGTCAAGTCTGCGCACGAAGTCTGGGGCACGAATGACGCGCTGTCGAAGTTGAAAGCCAGGGATCTATTGCCACCGGTGCTGGTGTTCCACATCAGCATTGTGGACAGTAGCGGCGACGTCGTGGCCAGCACCGGTTCCTTCGAAAGCGCCAATGTTGCCGACCGGGATTTCTTTCAGAGCCAGCGCCAGACTGATGTCTTTTCGGTCAGTCGTCAGCGACCTGACCCAAGGGCCGGAGGAGGCGGTCTGACGTTCAGCCGCAGGCTCACTACGGCGGACGGAAAGTTTTCCGGCATTGTGATGGAATCGGTCGATGCGGCCTATTTCGTCAGTGGCTATGAAGGCGCGAACCTGGGCGAGCATGGCATGCTGGGCATTATCGGCGACGATGACATCTTCCTTGTCAGGCGTAGCGGAGAAACGGTCACTGCCAACGACAGGTCTCAATACAGATTGCCGGTACAGCATGTTACGGATACGGTGGTAAGCGAAGCCACGCCACAAACCAACGCCTGGGATGGCGTACGGCGCTACACCAGTGTGCACCATGTCTATGGTTTCCCCCTGTCTGTGGTCGTCGGATTATCGGCGGACGAACAACTGGCGCCTGCTCAGCGGAGCAAACAGGTCTATCTGTGGCGTGCCGCAGTCGGCAGCCTGGTGATGTTGCTGATTATCGCGGTGATGGGGCGCATGAGCTGGCAGCTTGCATTGAGCCGCCAGCGCGCCGTCGAGGAACATATCGCCCATGCAGCGCGGGTCGAATACCTTGCCTACCACGACAGCCTGACGACGCTGCCGAATCGCAGCCTGTTCAGCAAGCTGCTGGGGCATAGCATCAACCAGGCACATCGCCACAACAGGCAATTGGCAGCGCTGTTTCTCGATCTGGACCATTTCAAAAACATCAACGACTCGCTCGGACACGAGGCTGGCGACCAATTGTTGCGGGAAGTCGCGGCAAGACTCAAGAGTTGTCTGCGCGAAAGTGACACCGTGGCGCGGCTGGGTGGCGACGAGTTTGTCGTCATGCTGACTGAACTGGATGTGGAAAAATACGCAGCCGCAGTAGCCCAGAAAATTCTTTCCGCTGTCGCCCGGCCCTTTGTCCTGGCCGGTCAGGAGTGTCGCGTTACGGCAAGTATCGGCATTAGCACCTACCCGCAAGACGGCCTGGACGAACAGACGCTGACCAAAAATGCGGATATCGCGATGTACAAGGCGAAGGAAGAAGGCAAGAACAACTTCCAGTTCTATTCCGAAAAACTGAACACCAGTTCACTCGAACGACTTAACCTGGAGGCGGCTCTGCGGCAGGCGCTGGAGCGAAATCAATTTCAGCTTTACTACCAAGCCAAGCGGGATATCCGTAGTGGCCGGATTACCGGCACGGAAGCATTGCTGCGCTGGCAGCATCCCGTCCTCGGCACGGTGGCGCCGCTGCGATTCCTCCCGCTCGCGGAGGAAACCGGTTTGATCATACCCATCGGCAAGTGGGTGCTCAGGACCGCCTGCCTGCAAAACGTAGCCTGGCAAAATCAGGGGCTGGCGCCTTTGATCATGGCTGTCAATCTGACGGCGCGGCAGCTTTTCGATGAAAGCCTGCTCACGGACTTGACGACGACACTCGCAGAAACTGGCATGGACGCACAGCTTCTGGAGCTGGAAATTTCCGAAGGCCTGCTGATGCGTGATGTTGAAAAGACCAAGCGGGTATTTCGCGGGATCAAGGATATCGGGGTTCGGATCGCCATCGACGATTTTGGCAGCGGCTATTCCTCACTCGCCTCGCTCAAACAATTCCCGCTCGATAGCATCAAGATCGACCGTTCATTCATTCATGCTGCCACCAGCGTTGCCGAAGACAAGGCCTTGACCGAAGCCATTATCGCGATGGGCAGGACGCTGAGCCTGACCGTCGTGGCCCAGGGCGTGGAAACCAAGGAGCAAGCCGACTTTTTGCGTCAGAATGCATGCGATGAGTTCCAGGGTTTTTATCTCAACAAGCCCGTACCGGCAGATCAGATGGTCGAGTTGATCCGGGCTCAGGCAGATCCTCCGGATATCGATTCAAATCTCACCAGTTGACAAGGGGAGAGCCATTGCGATATCGCTGGGCCGGATCAGTTCGTGAGCACGACTTTCACACTGTCATCCACCAGCTTCTGCTCGATGTAGCCGATGGCATCGGGATGTTTGGCAATGAACTTCTTTACTTCGATACCATTCGATACTTCCGGCGGCGGCTGGCCCCGACCGGTGAAAATGATTTTCGACCAGAATGCCTTGATCTGAGCGGGTGTCTTGTTGGCGAACTTGAGGTAGAACGCGTCGCGCTCGGCAGAATTCTCGACCTGATCGACGGGCACGACTTCGCGGCCATCGGGAAAACGGACCATCTTGCCCAGAAAAATGTCCGCGACCTGATCGTTGCTCAGCGTACTCACCGGGTTGTTGGAAGCGACCACCGCAACCACCTCGGCCGATGCGCCGGCTGAGCCAAAACCCAAGGATAGCCCGATAATGGTAAAGGCGATGCAACACACGTTGATCTTGA
>JBATDL010000751.1:0-3659 GCA_049663445.1 Candidatus Competibacter sp. | reverse complement strand
CCCCGATACCTTTGCCCCTGACAATGCAGCCAATGCTTGGCGTCATATCGACGACCGATTGTATTTGCTGCGGATCGAGGATGTCGGTTTCGCGTTGAGAGGTTCAAAAATAGATGTTGACGAGCTGAAGCCTGCTGTGAAGGAAAACGATAGTGCGATGCTCAAGCGGTTTTGCGATTCGTGGAATAAACGGCGCGACCGGCGACCAGCGTTTGCCACCACCGAAATCGCGGTAAACGACATTTTGCAGGACGCCGGCGACGATTGGCCCAATACCTTGCGCGATTTTTTGGGTCTGGGTTCCTACAACCCGACACCTCATGTCGCCCCGATTCCCGTGTTGCTGATGCGCTATACGGTTGCCGAGGTGATGGCCGACAAATCGAGTGGCGTACCCGGCTTTGCCATTCCTACAGTGATCGATGGTCGGCTCAACCCCTTTTTCTTTCCCACACCCCGCCCCGCGCCGGGTTTCGAGGCAGCGCAATCCGAGGCTGGACGTGCGGTCAATCTGCGCCCGGTCACAACACAAAGCGAATATCGCATGGGCATGGAACTGGTGCATAGCCGCATCGCTTACAAGCCGGAGCATATCTGGCGTTTAGGCCAGGTATCTCGCCCGCTGGCCGGTGATCTTGCGATCTTGCGCGGCTTGCACCTGGCTTGGCTGCAACTGGAAGCGGATCGTAACGATTTCGGTGCACCGTAAATCCGCATGACTACGATGAACACGATGCTCGACCCCGCAACGCAAGCCTGGCTCGCCGACTTTACCGCTGAACCTCTGGCGGCGTTGGACCGCCTGCTCATGGGCAAGGTCTGGCTGGGTGGTTACGCGGCAGCGGAAACCCCCGACGCCCTGCCGCAATTCTTACCCACCGCCTTACACGACACGCTGGACGCGGCCTTGCTCGACTGGCTAAAACAGCAACTACAAACCTCGGAAACACCGCCGGGTGTTAACGCCAAAATCTACGCGCAGGCACTGGTGGATGCGTTCGCGCTGCTGCAAGGCTTCGATCTGCCCAAAACCCGTTCCTGGTGCGCTGAACAGATAACTCGCGTATGGGCTTGGCTCAAGGTTCAAGCTGTTTTTCGCACGCGCGACCCACGCCCGGTGTTCTTGCGTGCCTTGGCGTTGGCGCAACCGGATCGCAAGCTGCTACCTTTCTGGATGATGTTGTGTCGTCACGGCGTCAGGGAAGAAGTGGAGCTAGCGTTATTTGGCTTGCGTCGCATGCCCAAGGACGATCAAGGCGAAGTCGAGCGCGGCTTGCCGCGCGCCTTGATCCAGGGTTTTCTCGATTATGGCCGTGCGGCGGCGCGTGGCGACGATAGCCGGAAGAAGGAATGGCTCGGCGAAGTTGACTTCCTCACCGCTGTTTATCCGATGCGCGGGGATCAATGGGCTAACGCTTTCCGGGAGGGAATGACTCGGCGGAGCCCGCCCAAGCGTTTGCGCCACTGGCTCGACGAGCGTTATCCGGCGGCCAATCAGGAACCGACGAAGACCAGTCACGCCGCACCGCTTAAAGGGCTTTATTGGGACCACGATATCAAACCTCTGCTGGATCGTTTTGACCGCAACCCCCAAATGGTATCCCCAGCACTACGCGCCAAGCTGGACGAATACCGCCACTATGTGCATGAAACCGGCGACAGCTATTTTCTGGTGCGCACATTCACGCGGCTAGGCGAGCATCTTTTGAATCAAGCCCCACACACTCAAACTCCGCGCGATCCCGAGTGGGCGCTGGATCTCGGTCAAGAGGCTGCGCTCTGGGAACCGAGTAACCATTATTCCTGGGCACTGATGGCGCGCGCGCTGAATGCACTGGGTGACTGGACGCGTGCGCACGCCGTTTTTTGGTACGCGCGCCGACGCTTTCCGCACAACCCGTTCAGCCACAATCAACTCGGTCATGCGCTGACGATGCGCGGACTGGTGGATGAAGGCGAGGCGGTCTACCGCCAAGCCATCCGCCGCTTTCCCGACAATCCAGTGTGCTGGAGCGACTTGGCGCACACCCTGCGGGTGGCCGGGCGAGGCGAGCAGGCTGTGGCGATTTATCGGGAGGCGCAGGTGTTTTTCCACAAAGATCAAGTGCTCGCTTGTGGATTGACCGGGCTCTTGATCGATCTTGGCCGCGCCGACGAGGCGCGTGCCGCGCTGGAGTGGGCATACCAGATATCGGACGATTCGGTAAGGCAGCAACGCACGCTCGACGATTTGCGACGCCGGCTAGACGCTATGGAGGCAGGGCGGCCTTTGCCTTGGAAGCGCCCCTTCCCAGCCGAGGAAAGGAGTTTGGGTGACTTCTCCAACCTCAACAGTTTGGTCGGCATCGATCTGTGTCCAATGCCGGCGTTGGGGCTAGCTGGACTCTGGCGTAATGCCAACGACCTGCGACGCGCCCAAAGCGAACTGGATGGGTTGGCTCGTTTCCCTGCCAGCGACGTGGAACGCGGTTTGATTCTGGCGCCCAGCGAAGGCTGGGCCGTCGCGCGCGATTTTTTCCGAAACAGCGTCCAACGTTATCCGGGCGATGGCTGTACTCAGGTACATTATCAGCGTGCCCGGACTCGCGCCGGCGACCCAGTTGACACAGCGGATTGGAACAGTCTGCGCGGTCGTTTCGAGGAATTCGCGCCAGTCATTCGCATTGAGCAAAACCCCGCTGCCACGATGCCGGCCGCGTTGACCGATGACGATGCCGAACAAGATGCGGATAGCGAACTCTCCGTCTGGATGTACCGGGCGGGGGCTAGTTCGCGCCGCGACTTTATTGAGGAAGATTATCTCGCCGCTCGCCAAGTGGCATAAGCAAGGCAATCGCACCAACCAACATCGCCTGTGAAGCCGAATTTGGGCGCATCAGAAACACCGCATCCGGCATAGCAGTTGCGCGACCAAACGTCCAATCATACTATGTTCGCCGCTGCAAAATTTGCCGGCTGGCGTGCTTATCCGCGCTCGGCGCGTGGACTTTATCCGCGGGGACGCCACCCTCCGACCGTGATCGAGGAATGCCTAATGCGTCATTTTGACCAAATCTCCACCCACCAGGGTCTCTACGACCCGCGTAACGAACACGACTCCTGCGGTATTGGTTTCGTCGTCGATATCAAAAACCGCAAGAGTCACCAGCCGATCAGCCAGGGTCTGGAAATTCTCGCCAACTTGAGCCATCGCGGCGCGGTGGGCGCCGACCCGCTGTCCGGCGACGGCGCGGGCATCCTGCTACAGATCCCCGATGGCTTCCTGCGCGCCGAATGCGCCTCGCTGGGCTTCGAATTGCCCGCGCCCGGCGATTACGCGGTCGGCATGGTGTTCTTTCCCAGGGATACGAACGCCCGTGCCCAGAGCGAAGCCGCACTGCGCCGCGCGCTTGCCGCCGAAAATTTCCAACTGCTGGGCTGGCGGAACGTACCGGTAGACAACTCCTGCCTGGGTCACAGCGTGCGTCCCACCGAACCGGTCATCCGCCAGGTATTTGTCCAGCGCGCCCCGGATTGCCCGGCTGGCGACGCAGTCGAACGCAAGCTGTTCGTCATCCGCAAGCTAGCCCACAACGCGATTTGGAATCAGGAACTATTGGGTCGCCAGCAATTCTATATCGCCTCGTTGTCGTCGCGGACCATCGTCTATAAGGGCATGA
>JBATDL010000750.1:0-1976 GCA_049663445.1 Candidatus Competibacter sp. | reverse complement strand
GCACCGCGCAACTGGCGTCTTACCTTCAAGCTTGGGGCGCCTGCACCGTGCGCGAATACGGCGGTCATCCGGTCAAGGCTTGGGCATCCACGGTGCCGGGCTTGTCGACGCTCAATATTGCGACTCGCTACGTTGCGCCGCTGGCCGAGGTGCTGGTGACGCTGCCGCTGTTTCGGGCGGCCTCGCCGTGGCGCCGGGGGGCGCTGCTCTATCGCACCCGCGACGGCAAGTTGTATCCCTATCAGCCCGGTTCCAGCGAGCAGGGAACCTGGAACGAACTGTATTTCGCCCGACCCGGCAGCGGTAAATCGGCCACGATGAACGCCAATAACCTGGGCCTGGTACTCAGCTCCGGTTTCCGTCGGTTGCCGTTCGTCCGCATCATCGACATCGGCCCCTCCTCGGAAGGGTTGATCGACCTGCTGCGCGAAGGACTCCCGCCCGACCGCCGGCACGAGGCGCAGTTTCACGCCCTGGTCAACGGCGCCAACTGGGCGGTCAACCCGCTCGACACCCAACTGGGTTGGCGCCAGCCCCTGCCGCAGGAGCGGGCGTTCCTGGTGTCGTTCCTCAGCGTGCTGGCCACCAAACCCGGCGACCGGGAGCCGGCCGAAGGCATCGCCGACCTGATCGGGTTGGTGCTCGATCTGGCTTACGCTCATTTTGCCGATGAGCATAGCCCCAAGCGCTACGTGCCGGAACAGGATGCCGAGGTGGATCAGGCATTGGTCCGGCACGCCATCGCGCTGGATGCGGAGCCGACCTGGTGGGAGGTGGTGGATGCCCTGTTCGACGCGGACGACCGCGTGGGGGCGGTGCGGGCGCAGCGTTTCGCCGTGCCTGTGCTGAGCGATCTGGTGGCGGTGGCCCAGCAGCCGCAGGTCAGGGACTTGTACGGCGGCGCGATGCGGCTGGTCGGCACGGCCGAATCGCCCATCCAACTGTTCAACCGCATCGTGTCCGCCGCCACCCGCGAGTTTCCGATCCTGGCCTATCCCACTCGATTCGATCTCGGCAACGCCCGGGTGGCGGCGTTGGATGTGGCGGCGCTGTGCGGCGACATGGCGCCGGTCGGCCAGCGCCAGACCGCCGTCGCCTATCTGCTGGCCCGCCATATCCTGGGCCGGGACCTGTTCCTCGACGATCATCTGGCGCGCGCCGCGCCGCCGCGCTATCAGGCCTACCACGCTCGGCGGTTCGAGGAGCATCTGGCCTATCCCAAGAAGTTCTGCGTGGACGAGAAGCATCGCTGCGGCCCGATTGCCGCGATCAACGCGCAACTGGTGCGCGACCAGCGCGAGGGCCGCAAGAACAACGTGCAAGTGGCCTTGGCCAGCCAGATTCTCACCGATTTCAGCGACGAGATGATCGAGCTGGCCTCGTCGGTCTACGTCATGGAGTACGGCAACGACGAGACGGCCAAGGATATGCGGGAGAAGTTCTCCCTGCCGGCGTCCGCCATCGACTTGCTGCGCGTTCACGGCAACGGTCCGACTCCGGATGGCGCGCCGTTTCTCTGCGCGATGAAGACCAATCGCGGCCTGGTGTGCCAACTGTTGTATCTGACCAACGGCCCCATCGAAATGTGGGCACTGTCGACCACGGCGGAGGATCGGGTGATCCGCCGCCGGCTGTACCAGCGTTTCGGCGCTACCGAGGCCTTGCGGGCGCTGGCCCGCCGCTATCCGTCCGGGAGCGCCAAGGCTGATTTGGAGCGGCGGCTGGAACACAGCGCCAATCCGGCTCTGGACCGCGACCAGTTGATCGACGCCATCGTCGGGGAGTTGGCTGAAGTAATCGTAGCGGCGGGAACGGTGGAAGCGAGTCCGATTCAAGATGACGCGGAGGAGATGGGATGAACATCGAGCCAATGGCGCGCGCCGCGAGCAACCGACCCATCCTGGGCTGGGCCTGGATCCTGCTTTGCGTGGTGGGGATGAGCGGTTGCGCGGCGGCGCCACCGCCGGTCGCCCCCC
>JBATDL010000749.1:0-8211 GCA_049663445.1 Candidatus Competibacter sp. | reverse complement strand
TGGTCGCGCAACTGCGGCCCTACCAGGAACGCGGCTACGCCTGGTTGGAGTTTCTGACCCGCTGGGGGTTGGGCGCCTGCCTGGCCGACGACATGGGTCTGGGCAAAACGGTGCAGACACTGGCGCTGTTGCAGCGCTTGCGGGAAGCCGGCGAAACCCGGCCGGCGCTGTTGGTTTGTCCGACCTCGCTGGTGGGCAACTGGCACAAGGAAGCTGCTCGCTTCACGCCGCAACTACCGGTGATGGTCCATCACGGTACCGGCCGCGAGAAAAGCGCCGCCTTCGCGATCCAAGCGATGGATCAGGCCATGGTACTGTCCAGCTACGGGTTGTTGCACCGGGATTTGCCGCTGCTGCAAACCGTGGAATGGGCGGCGGTGATTCTGGACGAGGCCCAGAACATCAAGAACGCCCAGACCAAGCAGGCCAGGGCGGCGCGGTCACTGCGCGCCGAACGGCGCATCGCCCTGACCGGCACGCCGGTGGAAAACAACATCGGCGATCTCTGGTCGGTGCAGGAGTTTCTCAATCCCGGTTTCCTCGGCGGCGTCACCCGCTTCAAGCAGGAATTCTTCATTCCGGTGCAGGTCCAGCGCGACGAAGCCGCCATGGAGCGCTTGCAGCGGCTGACCGGTCCTTTCATCCTGCGCCGACTCAAGACCGACCGCGCCATCATCCAGGATTTGCCGGACAAGCTGGAGATGAAGGTCTATTGCACCCTGACTCGCGAACAGGCAACCCTGTACGCCGCCGTGGTGCAACAGGCGGAAGCCGTGCTGGAGGGCATCGAGGACTCCATGGGCCGGCGCGGTTTGATTTTGAGCACGCTGCTGCGGCTCAAGCAGGTGTGCAACCATCCGGCGCAGTTCCTGGCCGACCACTCGCCGGTGCCGGGGCGGTCCGGCAAGCTGGCGCGGCTGACCGAGATGTTGGAGGAAATTCAGGAAGCGGACGAGCGAACGTTGATCTTCACCCAATTCGCCGAGATGGGGCATCTGTTGCAGCGGTATTTACAGGAGCATCTGGCGCGGGAGGTACTGTTCCTGCACGGTGGCCTGTCCAAGACCCAGCGCGACCGCATGGTGGAGCGTTTCCAGAACGAGCCGGCCGGGCCACCGGTCTTTATCCTGTCCATCAAAGCCGGCGGTACTGGCTTGAACCTGACCCGCGCCAACCATGTGTTCCATTTCGACCGCTGGTGGAATCCAGCGGTCGAAAACCAGGCCACCGACCGCGCCTTTCGCATCGGCCAAAGCCGGCAGGTGGAAGTCCATAAGTTTGTCTGCCTGGGCACGGTGGAGGAGCGCATCGACGAGTTGATCGAGCGCAAACGGTCGCTGGCGGAGAAGATCGTGGGCAGCGGCGAGGGTTGGTTGACCGAACTGTCCACCACCGAGTTGAAGGATTTGTTCCGGCTGCGC
This sequence comes from Candidatus Competibacter sp., assembly GCA_049663445.1. Classification (GTDB taxonomy): domain Bacteria; phylum Pseudomonadota; class Gammaproteobacteria; order Competibacterales; family Competibacteraceae; genus Competibacter. The sequence continues at coordinate 6,790 of JBATDL010000749.1, read as the reverse complement.
GCCAAAGCCGTGGAGGGTTGAATATGGGTTATTACGATTATTATCCGCCGAGCCGACCGCGCCGGGTCGACGGTGGCATCAAGGCGCAAAGTCAGCGCGGGGCGTTCGCCAGCCGCTGGTGGGCCAAGCGCTGGATCGCGGTGCTGGAGAGCTTCAACATCGGCGCCCGGCTGGGGCGAGGTCGCAGCTATGCCCGCCAGGGCCAGGTGATGGACATCCAGATTGCTCCTGGCAAGGTCAATGCCAGGGTGCAGGGTTCGCGGGCCAGTCCCTACCGGGTGAGCATCCAGCTCAAGCCGCTGAGCGCGGCCGAGTGGCGCAAGCTGGTCAAGGCCATGGCGGCGGAGGCGCGCTTCGGCGCCATGTTGCTGGCCGGCGAGATGCCCAAGGACATCGAAGAGATCTTTCAGGCTGAGGGATTGTCGCTGTTTCCCAAGGCGCACGGCGACCTGAAGACGGAGTGTTCCTGCCCGGACTATTCCAATCCCTGCAAACACATCGCCGCCGTCTACTACCTGCTCGGCGAGGCTTTCGATCAGGACCCGTTCCTGATGTTCCGGCTGCGCGGCATGGAGCGGGAGGCGCTGCTGGCGCAATTGGGTGAGGCGGCGCCCGACGAAGATGCCGAAGCGGCGGCGCCACCCGAACCGCTCCCGGCCGATCCGCTGGCGTTTTGGAATCTGGCGTCTCTGCCCGACACGGTCGCCGGCCCGCTGCTGGCCCCTTCTAAACCCGCCGCGCTGCTGCGGCGATTGGGGCCGTTTCCGTTCTGGCATGGGGAGACGGCGCCGCTGGAGGCGCTGGAACCGGTTTACGCGGCGATGGGCCGGAGCGCACTGGAAGCGCTGGGCGGTGCATCCGAGGAAATGTGAAGGTTTCGGAGCGAATTTCGATGATGAACGAGTCAGTTTTCAGGATTTTCCGGTGGTTGCCGTGGATGGTGGGGTTGGCCGCCAGTTTCGGTTCCATGGCGGCCACGGGCGATGCGGCATCGGCCGAACAGGTTGCGGTTTGCCAGGATCGACCGGCGTGTCGAATCGTCGAGACGCTGGACGCCGGCAAGGCCGCCGACGGCACGACGCTGGCTGTGCTGCATGTCGCGCTGGGTGGCGAAAATCCGCCCACCGATGCCGAGGGGCGGCAATGCCGACCTTATCCCGAAGATTACTGGCTCCGGCAGGTCGGCCGGGATGGCAAGACCGTCTATCGGCGCTTGTTCGCCTTTTGCAACGACGGCTATGGGGCTTCTGGAATCGGGGAGGATGCGGTCACGGTCGATTCAAACCGCATCACGCTCGACCGGGTTGGCGGCAGCGCCTGGCGCTGGGAGATCGGTGCGAGCTATCAACTGGTTCCGGAACAGCCGCTGCTGCGTCGGGAGGCCAGCTATCACACGTTAGGCGGCGGTTGCCTGGAAACCGAAACCAATTTTCGGGCGCTGCGGCAACAGGGCTGGCTCAATCCGCCGCCGGCCGAGGAGGCGCTGGATGAAGATGCAACGGTTGGTTGCGACCGGGAGAGCGCCGTCGGCCGGTTTATTGCGATTCCCCAGCTTGAGCGCGGCGGCGCTGAATTGGCAGTGGCGCTGGAACAACAGTCGGCCGGTTTGGGCAGTTGCGCGTTGACGCTGAAGGCCACGGGCAACGGGGAAGATGGCTTTGTCGTGCACGGTGGCCCGGACCCGCAAGCACGGGCTGAAGTCAAGCTGCTGGCGCTGACGGCGAATACATTACTGGCGCAGGTGCGCGATCCGGGACGGACTCCGGCAGTTTCCAGCAGTTGGATCAACGACGACCGCTTGGAACTATGGCTGGGACCCACGTTGTACGGAGGCTGGCCGTCTGCCGACCGGAAAAAGCAGCTTTATCAGTTCGGTATCCGGCTGGCTGACGGTGCGGTATTCGCAGGCCAAGGCAAGCCGGCACGTTTGCCGATGGTACGGCGCTGGCAGCGGGGCGACGCGCGCCTGCTGCTGGTGGACTGGTCGGCCACGGGTCTGGAGTCGAACTCGGTGGCGGTGGTGTACGGCCAGGGCGATGGCCGCCGGCAGGGTCGGATGCTCGCTACCAGCACTCTCAAGTACGGCAACCCCGACACGCTTGGTCAGCTCTGGACTTTTCCAGCCGCTTGCATGTTACAGAACGGGGTGTTGAATGTCGGCGAGTTACAGTCTGAAGCAACCAAGATGGAAAGCGAGAATACCGGGGAGTAACAGATACCATGGCTTTAATATTACCGGCGTCATCGCTGATATCCTCGAACCGTCATATAATAATTTTAAAGAGTGCAAAAACTGTGGAGAATTGATAACTCGCTGACGAGATCACGCTCCGCGCCCGGACTCATGGTTTGTCAAGAGGGTTGATCAATGGCTGAAAACGAGACAAGACAAGACTGGGCTATCGAGAACGACTGGAGCGAGGAAGATCGGCGTCAATACGAGCGCTACAGTGCGGATTTTTACCTGTGCGTCTACAAGCAGCATGAAGAGCATCTTCTTGGTCATGTCATTGATATTAGCTTGGGTGGCCTAAAACTGCTGCTGGGTAGCGAAGCTCTTCGCGTTGGTGAGACTATGCCGTTGCGGATGGATACTGTTCTGGAAAGCGGCCCGCGCGAAAGCGTCGAATTTTACGCGAGGACGGTTTGGAGCGGCCAGGATGAAAATTTCGAGGGATATACGGCGGGGCTTGAGTTTCTCGATTTATCTCCGCAAGCGTTGAAAGTTATGCAGGATGTCATCAATGCACTTGGCGGTTGAGTGTAACAGACGGGAAAAGCGCGAGCGTGTTGTCAGTGAGCCAATAAACCGCCGGTGAAAAGATGCGGTAAGTCCAGGATGGGTATGGCGTCTTCTCCCTGGCGGAAGCAGGAAATAGCCAGTTCACGCCAACCATTCGGGCGTTCGGGCAGGGAACACGCTTGGGTATCGGCGACCTGTACACGTTTTGGAGTATCAGCCAGTAACAGAGCGCCATAGCCCGGCGCGACGTTTGGCTCCGGTTGATAAGCCACGATGCCAGCCAGTTTCCTGTTGTTATTAGCCTTCGGTTGCTTATGGAGCCAAGCAGCTAAATCCATTGCCGGTAATAGGAGGTTGTTCCACAGTATCGTCTGCCGGCAGTAGTACGGGCTCAGCGGTACTTCCAGTAACGTGGGTGCTTCGATCAGGTAGATCAGCTCGCGCTCACCGACGGCAGCGCGCAGTTGATCGTCCAGTACCAGTACCCAGGCAGTGCTTCCCATCGGGCTTTCAGTGGCCACCAGTGCTCTCCGCAAGCGTGGCGAGCAGCGCCGCCAGATGCTCGGTATTGGTTACGCACCCCAGCCCCCTGTCAAGCGGCGCCAGCGCCTGAATGGGAGAATCCGGCGTTCCCATGCAGGCCGGCAACGCCAGCAGGGGCGGGGTTTCGGCGAGTGTTTCAACCTGATCGCAAACCAGTCCGAAGCGATCGGCGCCGTTATCCAGCAACGCACAAATCCGTCGGCTGTCCGGTAGTTGCGGCAACAGCCGCAATTCGCCGGACAGACAGTACACTGGCCACCACTCGCCACCGAGCGCGATGGCGCCGATACCGCGCGGTGCTTGCACCTCTTGGTCGATGTCCAAGGGTGATTCCAGAGAATGAATCTCCGCTTGCGGTAGCAGCCATAAGTGTCCGTCCAGGGTCAGCTTGGCCAATGCCCGGATCTCTCGCAGTTCGGCTAGCGTGGTTCGAATGGGTCGGTTCATTCGTGCAGTAACCGGTGGATTTGTTCGATCAGTTCGTCTTCCATGAACGGCTTGGTCAGATAAGTATCGACGCCGGCGGCTTCGGCCTCATGCCGATGTTTGGCGGTGGAGCGCGAGGTGATCATGATGACCGGCAGGTTGTGGGTGGTCTGGTTGGCACGCAGGTGCGCGGTCAACTCCAGGCCGTTCATGCGCGGCATCTCCAAGTCAGCCAGCACCAGGTCTGGACGTTTGTTGTTGATGATTTCGATCGCCTCCAGGCCGTCGCGCGCGGTGCGCACCTCGAAGCCGGCATCTTGCGCGAACTGCGCGAGCGAACGGCGAGCGCTCAGTGAATCGTCCACCGCGAGTACAATCTGTTGGCGGGCGGTGGCGGCGGTGGATTCCGCCGGTCGGACCGCTGCCGGTAGCCGTTGGCCGGCGGTTCGGGCACGCAGCAGCTCGGGCAGATCCAGCACCGGTGCCACGCTACCGTCGCCGAGGATGGTGGCGCCCACGATGCCGGGGAGTGTGGGGATGTACTGACCCATGCTTTTAACCACCAAGTCGCGGCTGTCCAACGCTTCCTGCACCAGCACGGCCCGGAGGCCGCCGGTTTCTTCCCGCACCAGTAGCACCGGTGGCGTGCCACGGCCGTGCTCGCGCCGGTCTTCCGGCAGATTGAGCAAGGTTTCCAGCGAAGTGAGTTCGTGGACGTCGTTGCCCAGCCGGTAAGTCGTTGCTTTGCCGATCGTCTGTATCTTTCCGGCTCCGGAGTACAGAATCTGTTCGATACCACGGTCGGAGAGCGCATAAATCTGATCCCGCATGCGCAGCAGCAGTGCATGGGTGGAAATCAGGGTGACCGGTAGCCGCAGTTCCATCAGGCAGCCCTTGCCGGTTTCGGTCTGGATGCGCAGCGAGCCTTTCATCTCCAGCAGTCGGCTGTAGACCATGTCCATGCCGATACCGCGCCCCGAGGTTTGCGTGGCCGCGTCGCGGGTGGAAAATCCTGGCAGTAGGATCAATCGGGCCAGCTCGTCCGGCTCCAGTGGTTTGTCGGGAGCAAGCAGGCCGCGTTCCTCCGCCGTCCGGCGGATCGCCGCCAGATCCAGTCCGGCGCCGTCGTCCCGGCAGTGAATGGCGATGTTGTCGCCCTCACGCACGAAACGTAGCTCGATCCGTCCGGTTTGGGGTTTGCCCAGGTGTTGGCGCTGGCGCGGTGATTCGATACCGTGATCCACTGCGTTGCGCAGGATGTGCATCAGTGGGTCAACCATGCTGTTAAGCACGTTGCTGTCCATGGGGGTGTCGGCGCCGCGGACCACCAGTTCCGCTTCCTTGTCCACTAGCCGGCAGGTTTGGCGCACACTGCGTTGCAGTCGGGGTACCACGGTTTGAATGGGTACCATGCGAGTGCGCAACACCGCCTCCTGGCTATCCCGATGCAGACGACCCTGGTCCACCAGTAGCGAATCCAGCAGTACCAGGTTGTCCTCTACAGTACGATTCATCTCGCGAGCGTCGGTGGCGATTTCTACCAGCCGGTGGGTAACAGTGTTGAGCTCGTTGTACTGTTCCAGTTCCAGAGGGTCGAAATCGCCGCGCTGCATCGATTTGGATAGTGGCGACGACACGTTGCGGACATCAACCAACTGCTCCAGTTCGGCGGCCAGGTTCTGGAACAGTTGGTTTTGCGCGGCCACCGCTCGGGTTTGAGCAATGGTTTTACGAATCCGTTCCTGCACTTGGCCGGTGAGGATGATGCTTTCGCCCACCAGGCGCAGTAGGTCGTCCACGAGATGGGCGGAAACCCGCAAGGCCGTTTCCGGGGTCGAAGCGGCAGGCTGCTGCGGTGCGAGCGTGGTTTCGGGCGGTTGTGCGGCGGTGGCGGAAGGTTCCGGTTGGTCGGTTGCCGGGGGTGGGATTTCGTCGTTGGCCGGCACTCCCACCCGGTCGATACGGTTGGCCCAGTCCAGCACGGTTTGCAGTACGGCCAGTGCCTGCGTCGGCGGCGCGCTCATACCCAGTAGCGCCTCGCTCATGGTTTCCAGGCAGTCGGCGGCATTGAGCAGAGCATCGGCCAGCGGGCGGTTGGGCAGCGCGCCGTGTTTGGAGAGCGCTTGCAGAATATCTTCCATGTGGTGGGTCAGCGTGGCGATGCCGCGCACTCCGACGGTGTTGCCGGCGCCTTTCAAGGTATGGGCGATGCGCCGCGCCACTTCCACGTCGGCGAGTTGGCCGTTGCCGGCAGCCAACCGTTGGATGGCGGTGGAAAAGTCGGCGGCTTGGTGGGGTAGTTCCTGCAGCAAACCGTCCAGCAAATCCTGGTTGACATCAGCCGGCAGTTCCAGTGATACGTCGTCGGGCTGCGCTTGCTGCGGCCGGGCTTCCGCCCCGGCTTCCTCGGTCACCAACTTCGGCGCAAGCAGCAGATCGGTCAGCGCGAGCGCGTCAGTGGCCGCCAGCGGTTGCGGCCACTGAGTCTTCTGCAGATGTCGGGTCAGTGCTTCGCACGCCGCGCGGTCGTCGGGTGCTTGCAGGTAGCCAAGCACCAGCGCGGGCCAGGCTTCCACTACGCGCTGCTGTTCCGGATGCAGCGGGTCATCTTGAGCGGCCAAGTCGAGCAGGTTGGTGTACAGGCAGGTGCAGGCTTGTTGCAGCCCCGTCAAGCTGATGGATTCCGACGCCTCTCCCAGTCGCTCCAGGTATTCGGTATAGCCGGACCATGCTTCGGCGCGGGTTTCGGGCGTGCTGTCGGCGGCCGAGACTACGGCCAGGGTTTCAGTGGTGGCTTCGGCGATCTGCACAATTTCCTCGCAAAGGATCGCCAATAGTTCCTGCTGGGCGGTGTTTTGTGCGAACGATGTCGCTGGACTTTCCGCCTCAGCCGCCTCAGCCGCCTCAATTGCCTCCGCTGCGGAAGCTGTTTCTTCCATGGGGGCTGTCGGTTGTGCGCTACTGACGGCTGCAACAGGAAGCTCCAGTTCCTGCTCGATGAGTTCAGCCGCAACCTCGAGCGATTCCGACGGGGTTGCCACAGGAATCTCTTGCACAGGTTCGGTCGTTGCGGCGGGC
>JBATDL010000748.1:0-1975 GCA_049663445.1 Candidatus Competibacter sp. | reverse complement strand
ACCCAATTCTCCAGATGCGTGTCCAGCGCCTTGTAGGTGACGCCGAAGCCGCCGGCCCCGAGAATGGAATCGATCCGGTACTCGTCCAGCATGTAGCCCGACGTCAGGGCGTTAGCCCGGCGGGAGCCGCTCTTGGGGGGTACGATCGGAGAGGTGGTATCACTCATGGCACAAATCGCGGGTGGTCTAGGGAGGGGTTCAGCGTTAGAAATCAGCACTGCGGGGCGTGCGCGGGAACGGAATCACATCCCGGACGTTGCTCATGCCAGTCGCGTAGCTGACGGTGCGTTCGAACCCCAGCCCGAACCCGGCGTGTGGCACACTGCCGTAACGGCGCAGGTCACGATACCAATTATAGGTGGTCTTGTTGATACCCATTTCATCCAGGCGCGCATCCAGCACGGCCAGTCGCTCTTCGCGCTGACTGCCGCCGATGATCTCGCCGATACCGGGCGCCAGCACGTCCATTGCCGCCACCGTGCGACCGTCGTCGTTCAACCGCATATAAAAACTCTTGATTTCCTTTGGGTAGTTAATCAATACCAGCGGCCGACCCACATGGCGCTCGGTCAGATAGCGCTCGTGCTCGGACTGGAGGTCCACGCCCCAGCGGATCGGGAATTCGAAAGTTTCGCCGGCGTTCTCCAGAATGCGGATGGCTTCGCCGTATTCCATTCGCTCGAACGGCGCATTCACCATCTGTTCCAGCCGCTGGATACAGGTTTTGTCGATGCGCTGGGTAAAGAACGCCAGGTCGTCGGCGCGCTCATCCAACAGGGCGCGGAAGGTGAACTTCAGCAGCGCCTCAGCCAGATCGGCGTTGTCGTGCAGGTCGGCGAAGGCGGTTTCCGGCTCGACCATCCAGAATTCGGCCAGGTGACGGCTGGTGTTGGAGTTTTCGGCGCGGAAAGTCGGACCGAACGTGTAGACCTTCGACAACGCCAGGCAGTAAGCCTCGGCGTTGAGCTGGCCGGAGACGGTCAGGAACGTCTCCCGGCCAAAAAAGTCCTGCGAAAAATCAACTTGGCCATCGGGTGTGCGCGGCGGGTTGACCCCATCCAGGGTACTGACCCGAAACAGCGCGCCGGCACCCTCACAGTCGCTGGCGGTGATGATCGGAGTATGGACCCAGAAATAACCCCGCTCGTGGAAGAAACGATGGATCGCCTGAGACAGGGAATGCCGCACCCGCGCCACCGCGCCGATGCTATTGGTGCGCGGCCGCAGGTGCGCCACCGTCCGCAGGTACTCGAAACTGTGGGGCTTGGGGGCAACCGGATAGGTTTCCGGATCATCAACTCCCCCGATCGTCTCGACCGACTCCGCCCGCAGTTCGACAGCCTGACCCTTACCGGTGGAAGCGACCAGCTCACCGCAAACGCGCAGCGCGCAACCGGCGCTCAGGTGCAGTACCTCGCTTCGGTAATTGGGCAGCTCGGTGGAAGCGACAACTTGCAGCGGCTCGAAGCACGAGCCGTCATGGACGGCGATGAAGGACAGGCCCGCCTTGGAATCGCGGCGGGTGCGTACCCAACCCTGCACGGTCAACCGGCTGCCCGGCGAAATCTGGCCGCCCAGCACGGCGGCGATGGCGTGAACGGACATCGATCGGTTTGCTCCGAGAACCGCTGGGCTGCTGAAGCCCGGCGCTGTAGGCGTTGTAAAGGTTGAAACGGGTTAAAGCGATTCCTGATACTTCCGCAAATGCTGCGCCCTGGCCTGACCGACCCAGTCGTCGCGACGGATGCGACCGAACGATTTGATGGCGGCTTCGATCCGTTCGATTTCCTCATCGCCGAGCACCGCCAGTTGCCGGTAGGTGAATATGCCACAGGCGTTCAGCTTCTTTTCCAGCGCCGGACCGATACCGCTGACAAGTTTGAGATCGTCCGGTGGCAACTCGATGGGTGCTTCGACGATCCGTGCTGTTGGGGGCGGCTCATCGTTCACGGCGGCGGGCAGCTCGGCGGTGGAC
>JBATDL010000747.1:0-22564 GCA_049663445.1 Candidatus Competibacter sp. | reverse complement strand
GATCAACGTGGATTGGGTGCACGGTATCGGTATCTTTATCGTGGCCACTATTGCCATGCTGCTGTTCGCCGCTGCCATGCAGGGCTATTTCTTCACCAAAAGTCGGCTGTACGAATCCGCTCTGCTGTTGCTGATTGCCTTCACCCTGTTCCGTCCCGGTTTCTGGATGGACATGATCTCCCCGCCCTACGAGGAACTGGCGCCCACGAAGTTGATAGCGGAAGCTGACAAGCTGACGCCGGGCACGGAGATCCGTTTGCATATAGATGGCACCGATGATGTCGGCAAGCCGCGCAGTTTTGTGGCCGTGCTACCGATGGGCGCCGGAGCCACTGGCGAGGAACGCCTGATGAACACCGGTCTTGAAGTGCTGGAGGAAGACGGCAAGCTCCTAGTCGATAACGTCGCTTTTGGCAGCGTTGCCCAGAAGGCTGGACTGGCTTTCGATCAAAGCATTCATGGGGTGTTGTTACCCTTAGATCAGCCTCGGAAGGAATGGTTGTGGATTCCCGCGTTCTTGGTGCTGGCGTTGATCGTCAAACTGCAACGGGCGCGCCTTGGCCGTGAAACGGCATCAGCCGCCGCTTGAAGGAGAACTCCATGTATAAAGACATTCTGTTTCCCATCGACTTGAATCAAGACAGTTCTTGGGTCAATGTGCTGCCGTCCGTCATTGAGTATTGCAAGGCATTCAATTCGCGCCTGCATGTTGTTACTGTGGTGCCTGATTTCAGCATGCCGCTGGTCGGTAGCTATTTTCCCGAGAATTTCGGCAACAAAATGGTTGAGGACACCAACAAACGTCTGCACGCGTTTATCAAGGAGCATGTGCCTTCCGAGGTGCATGTACAGCACATTGTCGCCGAGGGCGTCGTGTATAAGGAAATCATCCGGATGGCCAATGAGATCGGCGCCGATCTCATCATCATGGCCTCGCATCGTCCGGAATTGGGGGATTTTTTGGTGGGTCCAAACGCGGAACGGGTTGTCCGGCATTTCAACAAATCCGTGCTGGTCGTTAGAAACTGAAACGGGTTGCGCATAATTTCTTCACGGATTTCGTTTTTCTGTGAGCAAAAAGTGAGTGGTGAGAGGGACAGTTGCAAAGACTGACCCCTCGCCCCACTTTGGTTTTTCGTTTCACTCTCTCCTATCTAGCGGCGCTGTGAAAACCGGTTCCCCGCGCCAAGGGGTGCAGGCGATTTTTATTGCGGCAGACCCGATGTCTCCACGACATGATCGATGGATTCTTCCGCCCTGAGCAATTCGAAACGCACGGCGTTGTCTTCGCCGATGTGGAAGCCGTAAACGGCGGCATCGGGAAGGCTGTTGTACTGGAAGGGCGTTGAAAAATAATAGGCGCCGGTATCGTGAGCCAGGATGAAATCCCCCGGTTCGAGCAGCGGCAGCGGGCGTTCGTGGGCAATGATGTCGCCAGCGAAGCAGCACGGCCCCGCCACATCCTGGGGGATTTTTTCGCCGCGTTTGAACCGGCCTTGTGCGTCGAAGGCGCTCAGCCGGATAGCCCACATTTCCGGCAGGAAAACGGTTCGCGCCGCGACCTGCGCCCCGGCGTGGGTGATGGCGATGTGCCGGTCGCCGCTGATTTTGGTGTACTCCACGCGGGCGGCGATGAAGCCGTTTTTGGCCATGATCGACCGTCCGAACTCGGTAATGACTCGATAATCTCCCGAAAACAGTGCTGGCGCGCGAGCGCGCAGGAGCGCGGCATATTCGTCATAGCTCGGCGTGAACTCGTCGCTGGCGAAGTTGACGGGTAGACCCCCGCCGATATCGAGAACCTGTATCTGCCGGTGTCCCACAGTGGCATTGATCTCCTCCGCGAAGGCCACTACTTTGGCGACGCCGCTGGCGATGAGTTCGAGCGAGCAGCCTTGCGAGCCGACGTGGGTATGCACGCCAGTCAGCCACGGCCGCTCGATATAGGCTTGAATCAGCCGGGCTCGCTGTCCCTCGTCTTCCAGCGGAATGCCGAATTTCGAGGTTCGGGTGGCGGTGCTGGTGGCGGCGATGGCGCCGACCCCGACTTGCGGGTTGATGCGAACGCCGATCTCGGAATTCGACGTCAAAGTTGCCATCAGCGCGGTTACCCGCTCCAATTCCTGGAAGTTGTCGATGTTCAGCGCGATGCCCAGCCGTAGCGCCTGTTCGATTTCCTTAAGAGTCTTAGCCGGGGAGTCGAGCACAATCTCGTGAGGTAAGAAGCCGGCCCGGCGGGTTTGGGCGAACTCGCCGGGGCTGGCGACCTCGCATCCCATCCCGCACGCGCGCAGCAGTACGAGTACCCGGTGCAGGCAATTGGCCTTGGCGGCGAAGGCGTGGGTGAAATGATCGTCGAACGCCGCCCGCAGACCCGCCACGGTTTCTTCGATACCGCCCATGTCGATAAAGGCCGCCAGCAAGTGTTCTTCGCCGAGCAGCCCGCGTGCGACGGCCGCCTGCATCACGGTTTCCTTGCGGGGGGGATAGGTCGTCGTTCATGGCGGGTTCCTTATTGGTGGTCTGACAATGACTGTCTGCTTGGTTGAAGCGGATGTCACGATGAGCGAGGAGGTATTTGCCATACGTGTTTCAGCCTCGAAGGGGCGCTCCTCGCCGCACACCTATACTGAGAAACTGTACAAAGCTCGATTAGCTAAGCTGCCGCTAAAACTTCCCCTTTAGTAACTATGGTGAACCACTATATTTTTGCGTGTACCCTGAATAGAGCTGTACAAGGGTCTATATTTCAAAGGGGTGTCTGCGCAGAAAAGCGGCAGCGTGGTCTCATCTATCCCGCAGGTTTCCATAGCTTCCATTTAGACACCCGTTAAGCGTTCATCGATGCTGAGTAACAACTGCTTGGCTCGATATTCGGTGACCGTTGACCCCTACGTTAGATAGGGGAGCTGCTGTGATTGAGGAGGAACCATGTTGGAGGAAACAACCGCGCATGCGGCGCATATTCTGTCGGTGGTGCAGGGAACCAGAACCGACGCTTCGCCGGAAGCCAGTATTGCCCGTTCCTGGATCCGCTGTGTCAATAATTACGGCATCGATGCGATCCATTCCCACCAGACCCAGGTACTTGAACGGACCCATTTGCGCGAACATCGGGAACGTCTGGATGATTTTCTGGAAATCGCTCAGATCGAAATGGATAGCCTCTATCAGCGGATCGCCGGTTCAGGCTTTGCCGTGATCCTGACGGATCGCGATGGCGTCATTGTCAACTGGATCTGCGATGCTAACTTAAGCCGACCTTTTGAACGGGTGGGCCTGTGGCCGGGCGCCATCTGGAACGAGGAAAACGAAGGGACCAACGGCATTGGCACCGCCCTGGTTGAGCAACGGGCTCTGACCGTCCACTGCAACGAGCATTTCCGCAGTAGAAATACCAAGTTGACCTGTTCGGCAGCGCCGATTTTTGATCCACAGAATCATCTGCTGGCGGTGCTGGATATCTCCTCGGTGAGCTCCCAGGATTCCAGGCAAAGCCAGTTTCATACCCTTGCGCTGGCCGCCTTGAGCGCCCGGATGATCGAACACTGTTTCTTTTTGCGGGTGTTTCGCCAACAATGGGTGCTACGCTTTCATCATCGGCCTGAGTTTATGGGTCAAAGCAGCGAGGGTTTGCTGGCTTTCGATGATGGTGGCCACATTCTGGCCGCTAATCAGAGCGCATTGGATCAACTCCAGAAGCCACACCATCAGATCGTCGGCCAGCGTATCGATACGCTATTCGCCATCGCTTTGGATACTCTTCTGGGACGCGCTCGCGGCCAACCTAGAACGCTATGGCCGATCGATGACGAGACCGGCAACCGGTTTTTTACCCTGCTGCACGGAGCTGAACGGCTGCCACCCAAGAGCCGGCTGAGCTTGGGGACCCTCGAAACCGAACCTTTGCTCCCACTCATGAAAACCCTGGAGGGCTTGGCCGGGAGAGACCCGCTAATGGCTTATAATGCCGACTGTGCCCGGCGGGTTATGAACAAGCGCGTCAATATTCTGTTGACGGGCGAAACCGGCACCGGTAAGGAAGCCTTCACCAAAGCGATTCACGATGCCAGCGCACGGGCCGGTAAACCCTTCGTTGCCGTGAACTGCGCCTCGATTCCGGAAAGCCTGATCGAAAGCGAGTTGTTTGGCTACAAATACGGTGCCTTCACCGGCGCGCGCCAGGAAGGCCGACGCGGTAAGATTCTGCAAGCTCACGGCGGCACCCTCTTTTTGGACGAGATCGGCGATATGCCGCCACCCTTGCAAACCCGGTTGCTACGAGTGTTGGAAGAGAAGGAGGTGCTACCGCTCGGCAGCGATACGCCGGTGCCGGTGGATGTGTTTTTGATCAGCGCCACCCACCGCAATTTGCAGGAGCACATTGCAACTGGGGCGTTTCGGGAAGACCTCTATTACCGGTTGAATGGTCTGGAACTAAAGTTGCCCGCTCTGCGTGAACGTAGCGACCGGCTGTTGCTGATTCGCAGTCTGCTGGCGGCGGAAAGCGATGGCGCCATCGTGCGTATCACCGAGGAGGCTCTGGTGGCGCTGAATGCATATTTCTGGCCCGGCAATATCCGTCAGCTTCGCAATGTACTGCGCACAGCGGCAGCGCTGTGTGATGACCAGTGTATCCAGATCGAAAACCTGCCGGCGGAGGTTACCTGTCTGACTCCTTACAGTCCGATGCAGCACTCCGTGAGTCATGGCGCGACTCGATCGGGCGCCACGGCCACGGGTGGCCTCGCGCAAGCCGAACGGGAAGCGTTGTTAAGCGAACTGGATCGCCATGGCTGGAATATCACCAACACTGCCGCACATTTGGGCTTCAGTCGTAATACCTTGTACCGTAAGATGCGCAAGCACGGTATTCAACCGCGTGAATACCCAGCACCTTGATTTCAACTATACCGCCTGAGTGAGAAGACCCAGCCGCTCCAATTGATCGACCGCTTTAACCAGCATCTCGCGGACAGGTTGTGGCATTGCCTGGGAAGCCAGGAATTCATCCAGGGTTTCCTGCAATGAATGACTGCCATCCAGACGGTTTACGAACTCGACCGCCTGATGGGAATGCAGGAAATAGAGACGGCGGTTGTCATAGCGGTAAGCTAGGCCACCGAAGCGCTCCGGGCGGATTGCCACCCCCGGAGCCAGCCGGTAACAGGCTGCAAGTTCGACCGTTGTGCTCATTTCAACATTCTCCCCGCGTCGATATTAAGTTTCTGCCCGGTCACATAGCGCGCTTCGTCCGACACCAGCCATAAGGCTGCGTTGGCGACATCTTTCGCGTCGATCAGCTTGACCGGTAGGGCATTGCCGTGGCGGATGAATTCGACCAAATCCTCAGTTGCCATGTCGGCGGCCTGGGCCATACCGGCAATGAGGTCGGTGTCAACGGCGGTGGGATGCAGCGTGTTGACGGTGATATGGTGCGGCGCCAGTTCCTGCGCCAGCGAATGGGCCAGTCCGACGACACCCCATTTCGAGGCGCAATAGTGGGCCATGCCGGGTTCACCGCGCAATCCGGCCACCGAAGAAGTCATCACGATACTGCCGCCGGTCTTTTGCGCCAGCATCCGCGGAACGACATATTTTACCGCCAGCCAATAGCCCTTGAGATTGACATCGATCATCATGTCCCACCACTCCTCGGTGATATCCCAGGTCAAGGCCATGTCGGCGATACCGGCATTGCAGACCAGAATATCAATGTGTCCGAAGGTGGCGATCGTTTCGGCGACGGCGACAGCCATCGCCGCGCTGTCACGAACATCAGCGACCAGTTCCAGAGCTTGGCGACCGCATTCTCGCACCTGTTGGGCGGTTTCCTCCAAGTCGCTGCGCATCGCCAGCGAATAGCGCGGATAGGGAAGATCGCGACAGATATCCAGCGCCGCAATATCGGCCCCCTCGCGGGCCATCAGCACGGCATGCGCCCGGCCCTGGCCGCGCCCCGCGCCGGTAATAAACGCTACTTTGCCTTCCAGTTTGCCCATTTGTCCCGCCTTGCCCGGTTTAGCCGGCCTTAACACTACGAGCCATGTTGGCGATAACCGCATGACGGCTCGGTCCCTGAGAGGGAACGAGCCGTGTTGACCTTAATAAACGCCGCACATACCGTCGATGCTGACCTCTTCGATCAGCAATTCTTCCATAACCTCCGGCAGTTCTGCCGGTGGCTCAGACTGCCGGGCGATCACCTCTGCAATCGGCGTGACTGCTGCGATAGGTACAGCATGGAGGGGAGGCATTTCAGGGCGTTGTTCGACAGGAATAAACATCGGGATGATCTCCTTTAGATTGACAGTGCACAGGGATACGACACGGGTAGAACATGGTGGGGATGAGCCATGAATGCTTATCTCCGCCAGATCAAGCGCGGCAGCAGCGGACGCAAGGTGCACCGTTGCCGACAGCCGCGCCAGAGTCCCACTTGATACGCGGCCAGTTCCAATCCATAAAGGCCGATAAAAACCGGCAGCGTAAGTTGGGGTTGCAGCCGCCGGTGATCGGCCAACGGTGCGACGATGAGCAATAGGAAGATTGCGGGTAAGCAATGCGGCTGTATCCCACCGATAACGAGTAGCGGTAGGCTGTAATAGCGCACGGCATTGGCGCTCAGGTGATAAAGGGCCGCTGCATGTTCCCGGCCCAGCGCGACGGCAACCCGACCGATGGACAGCGCGACCCCAATCCGTCGTAGCTCCCGTTGCTTCCCCATCAGTTCCGCACTGAGCAGGGTTACGGCGACCGCTGTGGGTCCCAGCCCCCAGAATCCGAACCACGGTGTCAGCGCGACGGTCAGCAGCAATAACAGGCTGATTCGCGGCAAGTGCATCAGCCGCCGGCCCTCGGGGTAGCGTTGTTGCAAATCGGCTTCCGAAGAACCGTAGTCGGCGCGGCGGCGCAGCCAGTCACCCCAACGCACCCGATGATCATGCATCACTCGGCCAGTGGGAACATACCAGGCGCGATTTCCGCTACGCAAAGTGCGCCAAATGAAATCCACATCTTCGCCAACCCGTAGCGTCGCATCAAAGCCGCTCTGCGCCAGCAGCACATCGCGCCGCACCAACAGATTACAGGTGGGCAAATAGGACACGGCGGCGTTTGGAGTGACCTCCGTTTCCACTGCACCCATGTCCAGCGGCGAGCGCACCGCCTCGAACGCGGCCACCGCACCTCGCGCTGGCGGGGCAGTGACCCGGCCACCAACAATTGCAACGCGCGGATCGTTCAGATAGGGCAGCAGGCTGCGCAGCCAATCGGGTTCGGCTACACAGTCATTGTCGATAAACGCCAGCACCCCGCCATTCGCCATCGCTGCCGCCAGATTGCGGGCGGCGGACTGACCGATATTGCGTTCCTGGCGTAAAAGCTGGATCGGCAGGTCGCGCAGCGCCTCGGCCAATGGCGGCATGGATGCATCATCGACCACGATAATTTCAAGCCGGTCAGCGGGATAGTCCAGCGCCAGCAGGGATTGCACGCAGCGGCGGGTGGCATCGGCGCGACCGTGAGCCGGGACGATGATCGAGACCTGAGGCCAGACGGTCACCTCCGCTGGACGCCAGGTCAGCAGCCGGCGGCGCAACAGGTTATCCAGGAAAGTAGTGATCACCGTCGGCGTCATTCCAGGAACTTGAATCACCAATTCGGCGATGCTGCGAGGTTGCCGCAACGCACTGAGCAACACCGTGGCCTGCCGGTTCAAGCGCAGCGCCAGCAGTGGTCGCAGGCAAAGCAGGGTTCCACCCTGTTTATCAGCCACGACGGACAGATTGGGCTGCAAGGCATAGCGCGCCGGTTGGGCCAGTGGGCGAATAGATGGCGGTGAGGTCGTGAGCTCGGCAGTCATAACCTCACCGAAATCATTTTGCCTCTTCACCTGTTTTACGCTGTGTTGGTTTGGATGAGCCATTGCCGCAACGCCGCTTCGTAACACGCGGCCTGTGCCGCTAGATAACGCTCGCCCCGATTCGCGTTCGCCGGTCGGGGATCGCCCACCACGCCGGTTGACGTCAGCGCCCGCGTTCCGTGCGCGACCAAGGCTGCCAGCGCCACGTCCATATCCCCGGTATGACCGGGCACGGCTTGATCCATCCGCACCTGCTCCGGGCACAGGCGCAGCAGTTCCGAGGTTTCCCATTCGCCGGCGTGCAAGCCGACCGCATTGAACGGGATATCTGCCTCTGCCGCTATTGCCAGTACCGCCTCGCCGCAGATCGTCATGGCATCGGGAATCCACACCGCCAAGTTCGGCAATTCCTGCCGCAAGCGCGCCTCCGCCAACGCCAGCGCTTGTCCATTGCCGCCATGCGCCGATAGCAGCACCAACTGCTGCACCTCCCAACTGACCATGCGCCGGGCGCAGTCCACGATTATTGCCGCCAGCGTTTCCGCCTCCAGGCTCAACAGGCCGGCAAAGCCGCTGTGTTCGTCGGAGCAACCGACCGGGATCACGGGCGCGACCAGTACCGGTAATCGTTCTGCCAAGCGCTCGGCCAGCGCGACCGCCCGGCAGGTGTCGGTACCCAATGGCAAATGTGGGCCATGTTGCTCGGTGGCGCCCAGCGGCAGAATCACCGTCGTGACGCCAGCAGCGACCGCTTGCGTCACGGACGGCCAGTTTAATTCGGCCAGTCGCTGGGCGTTCAAGTCGGCTGTTCCAGAAAACCGCGTTGGCGCAAAAACTCGATGATGGCATCGGCCTGCTGTTCTGGCGTACCGCTATCCATGATTTTCCCGGCCTTGCCGGCCACTCCGGCGGACATGATCTGGGCGACCCGGTCCTGGATCGAAGCGGAGGGATCGGGAGTAAACATAATCCGTGCCCGTGGGCGCGGCGGCATGACCTCATGCAAAGTCATCGCCGGAAAGTACAAATCCTGCGGCGACAGACCCAACTCCTCCAACCCGTATAGCGGAATCAGCATGTGTTTGACCCGCATCAGATTGGGCAGGCTGGCCTGACGCAAATGGACCAGCCCAGTTTCCAACCCTAGAATCGCCGGCAAAGTGACTTCGCTCTCGGCCCGCGCCCCGCGCGCCAGCCGTCGCTGCACCCGCATCCGTCCCGACAACATCTCGAACTGGGTGACATCGGTCACGACCGGCCAACCCAAATGCTCGGCCAGCAGCGCGGGTACCGTGCCCGATCCGCGATCCACGCTGTGCCCGCCGCACAGCACCAGATCGGGGAGTTCCTGGACCCGCAACGCCGCCGCCAGCAGAATCGTGGTTACGGTGGGCTTGAGGCTGCCCAGCGAGTCATCCCACACCCGCACCGCCGCGTCGGCGCCCGCCGCCAGCGCATCCTGCAACAGGCGATCCGCCTCGACCGGTCCCACGCTGAACACGGTTACGGTTCCATTGGGCGGTCGCAGCCGCAACGCCAGCTCCAGCGCGCTTTCATCAGCGGGATTCATCATGTACAGCATTCGACCGGCATCGATCATCCCGGTCAGCGGATCGACCTCGATGGTGCTGGGATCGGGGACGTATTTAAGACAAGCCGCGATACGCATGGGCGAACTCTTCTCCGCAGGTCCGGGGATGCTCAGGATTCCCGGAACGTGACCCCATAGCCGCCGTCCGGGTAGGACCAGCGAATGGCGCCCTCCTGGTTGCAGGCGATATAACAGGTGCCGCACTCGAAACATTGCTCGTAGTTGAACAGGATGCCGCCGTCGTCCAGTGGAACGAACAGGTTGGCCGGACAGACGTAGACGCAGGCATGGACCGAGCATTCCTTACGGCAGATCTCCGAATTCACGACGATGTGTGGGGTCGCCGCTACCCGGAAGCGCACCGTGCGCATCTTTTCTTCGTGGGTGGTCATCACCATAGGTAAGCCCTCGCAACCTGATAGACATCGTGGAGTAACTGCCCCGGTTTGATCGAAGACTGGCGCACCATCCGGTAGGCCAGCGGCAGAATCTTCTGCTTGGGCGTGCCATCCACTCGGAAGATCTGCTCCATGCCCCGTGCAACCATCTCGGGATAGAGATTTTGCAGGCGCGGCCCGTTGACGAAAGACGGCGCATGGCGATAGGCCCGAAAATCGGTGGAGACGTGGCGCTGTTTCAGATGCTTTCGATAAACCGCCAAGGTGCGGGCGGAGAAATTACCGCGCTGGCAGGCAAAAATGGCGGTTTCCGCCGCCGCCAAACCGGACTGCATGGCGTAATTCATCCCTTCCAGATACAGGCCGGCGGCCAGACAGAACCCGGCGGCATCGCCAGCGACCAGCATGCCGTCGGTGTACAGCTTCGGCTGCATGGCCCAGCCGCTTTCCGGGATCAAGTGGGCTGAGTATTCGCGCAACTTGCCACCGCGCACCAGCGGCGCGACCGCCGGATGCGCCTTGAAGCCTTCCAGCAGTTCATACGAGCGCTTGCGCCGCTCCACCAGTGATGAGACTTGGCCGATCACTCCCAGCGACAGGGAATCCCGGTTGGTATAGAGAAACGCGCCGCCATGAACGTCTTCGGTGATGGCCCCCAGGTATTCAAACGCGATCCCCTCATCACCGCTGAGGTGAAAGCGGTCCTGAATAATCGCGGGATCCAGCCCCAGGACTTCCTTGACCCCTAGCGACAGTTCATGAGAGTGAAATTCCCGCTGCAAGCCGGCTTTCTTGGCCAGGAAGGAGTTGACTCCGTCGCAGGCGATCACCACCTTGCCGTAAATCTCACCCTGCTCGCGGCGGACCCGCACGCCGACGATGCGGCCATTTTCCCGCAGCACGTCGTCCACCACGGCCGAAGTCAGCAGAAAAGCGCCCGCCGCCTCGGCCTGAGCCGCCAACCAGCGATCAAACTTGGGTCGCAGCACGGTAAAACCGTTATAGGGCGCGGTAGCGTAGCCGGTTCCGGCGCAACGAAAATCGAGCGCCACCGCAGTGGTCGGCGACATGAAGGCAATGTCGCGGCGACAAACATGACGTTCGACCGGTGCCTGTTCCCACCAGTTGGGAATCAGTTCATTGAGGATGGCGCTGCCGTAAAACACCGCGCCGGAGACATTTTTAGCACCAGGATATTCGCCGCGCTCCAGCAGCAACACCTTGAGACCAGCACGAGCGCTTAATAATGCGGCGGCGCTGCCGGCGGGTCCGGCGCCGACGATGATGACATCGAACTGTTCTTTGGCGGGATGCGCGGTCATCGCATGATCTCCGTGAGCTTGCTGATCAGGATCGGCAAAATTTGATGGAGGTCGCCGACCACGCCCAGATCCGCCCGCTTCAGCATCGGCGCGGTGCGGTCACTGTTGACGGCGATGACCCACTCACTGCCTGTCATACCGGACAGATGCTGACCGGCGCCGGATACGCCAAAGGCCATATACAGTTTCGGGGCGACGATCTGGCCGGTCGAGCCAATGAAACGTTCCACCGCCAACCAGCCGCGATCCGCTGCCACCCGGGTTCCCCCCAGCGCCGCGCCGATCTGCTCGGCCAGTTGCTCGACCAACGCCATGCCCTCCGGCCCGCCCGCGCCAAAACCGCCGGAAACAATCCGCTCGGCCTCATTCAAACCCACCGTGCGTGGATCGGCGGGCAGGGTCTGTAAGGTGCGGTCGCGGAAACTGGCGGGGTCGAGTTCTGGGTGCACAACCGTGATTTCGACCTGACGACCGGGTTGAGGCGTGCCCACCCCGCGCACACCGGGGGTCAGCATGGCGCACACCAGAGTTGCATAAGGCCAGACCAGCCGTTCCTGGCACGCACCGCCGTAGGTGTGGCGAATGATCTCCGGGTAACCGTCGCCGACAATGCCAATGCGCATGCAGCAACCGACCAGTGGCAACCGCCAGCGCATCGCTAACCGGGGCAACCAGGCGCGAATTTGCCCGCTGTCTGGAGCCAGCAACAGCAACGGATGGGTATGGAGCAACATCGGGGCTAGCGCCTGCAACCAGCCATCGGCGCTGAAGAGGGCCAGGGCTTCATGCTCCACCACCGTGATCCGATCCGCCCCGTGCGCCGCCAGTGCTTCGGCCAGCGGCGCGACTTCGCTGCCGCACAGGATGACTTGTACCTGTGCGCCCAGCTGATCGGCCACCTCGCGTCCTTCTTCCACGCATTCCAGGCTGGCCAGCGTCAATTCGCCGTGTTCGCTCTCGGCGATCACCACTACGAACTTGTCCATCTACACCGCCCTCCCGGCCCGTTCGCCTTCGATGATCGCGGCGTGCGCCCGGCGTGGAGCCACGCAGTCGCCGATCCGGTAGAGAGTCGGCACTCGCCCTTTCAAACTCTCGTACAGGTCTTGGTCTACTTGACGGACCTGGGAAAGCATGTTGCTCGCGCGCGCGTTTTCGGCCTTCAGCGCCTGATACAGGCCGTCGTCGGCTTGGCGATGAATCGCCAGCACCACCGTATCGACCTTGGGAAAATGCACGATCTGACCGCTGTAGTTATGCAGCGCCATGACCACGCCGTTATCGATGCTGAGCACCGAATGATTCGGGGTGCAGCGAATGCCCAGCCGCCGAGCCTGGCGATACCAGTTTTCCAGATCGAGAGTGACGCCCAAATCCTGGCCGACATACAAGGTCGGCGTGACCACTTCCACCGCGCAGCCCTGTTCCGCCAGAAACTCGGCCACGCTGGTGGCTTCATGGAAACCCAGCCGATCCACGATGAGAACCTGCCGGCCCGGCTGGACCTTGCCCGACAGAATATCCACCACGTCGGCCACTCCGGGGCTATCACCACCCGGAATGGCGCTGCGATTGGCAACCGAACCGGTCGCTACGATCACCGCATCCGGCTTGGCGGCCAACACCGAATCCAGCGTGGCGGCGGTTTCGGTTTGCACCTCGACCCCCAGTTGCTCGATCTCGTGCAACAGATTGCGCACGATATCGCCGAACTCGGCGCGTCCCGCCACCCGCACCGCCCACACCACCTGCCCGCCCAGCCGGGCTTCCTTTTCCAGCAGCGTGACCCGATGCCCGCGACGGGCAGCGACCGTAGCCGCTTTCAGTCCAGCGGGGCCACCGCCGATCACCAGCACCCGTTTGGGTTCAGTGACGGCTTGCAAGGTACCGCTGCCGTACTTTCGCTCCTGGCCGGTGCCTGGAGTCTCGATACAGCCCATCCAGCGATTGAGTCCCATCCGTCCCACGCATTCCTGGTTGCAGGACAGGCACAGGCGGATGTCGTCAGCCCGGTTTTCCCGCGCCTTGCGGGCGAATTCGGGATCGGCGATTTGGCCGCGCACGATACCCACCAGATCGGCATGGCCTTCGCTGAGAATCCGTTCCGCCTGAATCGGGTCCTTGATCCGCCCGACCCCAATCACCGGCAGCCGTACCGCCTTGCGGATGGCCGAGGGAATGAACAGGGCGTAATCCGGACGAATCCGCATCGAGGCTTCGATCATGTACAAGGTCTGGGTGGCGGTGCCGATGCTGGTGTTGATCAGGTCGATCAGGCCGTCCGCTTCCAGAATCCGGGCGACCGCGACCGCCTCGTCGAGAGTGATGCCGTCACGGATCAGTTCGTCGCCGCACAGCCGCACGCTAATCACGTAATCACGGCCCACCTCGTTGCGAATCGCGGCGACGATCTCGCGCAGCAGCCGGGCACGGTTCTCCAGACTGCCGCCATATTCGTCGTTGCGGTGGTTGGTGTTGCGCGATAAAAATTGGCGAACGATGGAGGAATGGGAGCATTGCAGCTCCACCCCGTCGAAGCCGCCTTCACGGGTGTAGGCGGCCACTCGCGCATAGCCCTGGATAATCTCAAGAATATCCTCGTGCTCTACCGCCTTGGCGACTTCGCGGAACAGCGGATCGGCCAGCGCCGACGGCGCCCAGGCCGGCAACCGGGTGAACATGCCGCTGCCCTGTCCGCCGTTGTGGTTGATCTGGGCCAGGATCGGCACCCCTTCCGCGTGAACCGCTCCGGTGATGCGCTGGTAATGAGGAATGACCCGGCGATGAAAAGCGTGAATCAGCTTTTCATACGGATGGTCGGTGGGATGGGTGGATTGCTCTTCGGTGATGATCAGCCCGGCGCCCCCACGCGCCCGCTCGCGGTAATAGTAAAGATGCCGTTCGCTGGGCATGAAATCTTCGGCGTAATTGGTCAGGTGCGCCGAGAACACGATCCGATTCTTGACCGTGATATTGCCAATCTTGAAGGGGGTGAACAGCAGTCGTGGACGATTGCTCATGGCTTATGCCTCCCGTCCGGCCCGATAGCCTTCCAAAATCGCGTGGCTGAGGTAGCGCGGCGCAACACAGTCGCCGGCTCGGAACAGCCGCAGGCCACTCTGTTTGAGCGCGAAATACAGAGCTTCGTCCGGCCGTTCCGGCGACACATCCACCACCAGGTCAATCTCGTCGAGGCGAATTTCCTGGTGATCAAAATGGTCAACACCGATGACGCTGTGCGCGGTCACTTCCAGCGCATCGAACTGTGGTCGGAAGGCGATGCCGCGAGCGGCGGCCCGCTGGTTCCAGGCGGTCAGCTCCAGCGATGCAGTCAAGCGCTGGCCGACGAACATGTCGCTGGTGACCACCTCGACCTGCCAGCCGCGCTCAACCAGCCATTCGGTAACGGCCATACCGACCGGATCGCCCAGGGTATCGAGGATTACAGCGTGTCCCGCTTGCGTGGGCACGTCGCCACTCAGCACCTGACGGGGATTGACCACTGGCGCAGTCTCGTGGAAACGCACACTGGCTTGACGACCGGGTATCCCGCCCACCGCCACGATCACCGCATCGGGCGTTTCCTGGCCAACCCGTTCGGCGGTCATTTCCACCCCGGTATGAAGCTCCACTTCCAGCATGCGGACTTGCCGTTCCAGCCAGTCCACCGCCAATACCAACCGTTCTCGACCGGGCGCGGCGGCGGCCAACCGGATCGCACCGCCGAGTTGCGAATCGCGTTCGTACAGGGTGACCCGGTGACCACGCAGCGCCGCGACCCGGGCGGATTCCAGACCGGCCGGTCCGCCCCCCACGACCAGCACCCGATGAGGAACTCGGGCCGGTTTCAGCGGGGCAAACTCCGCTTCCCTTTCGTAACCGGCGACCGGATTATTGGCGCAGCTCAGACGTGGGTTTTGCACCAGGCTGATAATGTTGTCCTGATTGGCGAGCAAACACGGGCGGATATCGTCGGCCCGGCCCTGACGCAGTTTGGCAGGCAGTTCTGGATCAGCGATCAAGGCGCGGGTCATTTCCACCGCGTCGGCTTTGCCCTCGGCCAGCAGCGCTGCCGCCATTTCAGGATCGACGATGCTGCCTTGGGCGAAGACCGGTAGCTTGACCGCCGCCTTGACCAGCGCCGCCAGATGAACGGCGAAGCCAGGCGGTTGATACAAACCGGGCCGGGTGATATGGCCGGTGTAGATGCTGCCGCTGGTGACGCTGATGAAATCGAGCAGACCGTCACCCGCCAAGTGTTGGGCGATTTCCGCCGCATCTTCCGGTTTGATCCCGGCCCAGGGCGCATATTCATCGCCGCACAGCCTCAGCCCGACGATGGCGTTGCGACCGAGTTCATTGCTCACGCTGTCGATCACCTGACGGGCGAGGCGCAGCCGATTTTCCAGCGAACCACCGTACTCATCGCTGCGCTGGTTGGTCAGCGGCGACAGGAACTGGCGGATCAGGCTATCCTGACCCGCGTTCAGTTCGACGCCATCCAAGCCGCCGTCGCTGGCGTAACGCGCTGCTTGCCGGAACCCTTCAATCACCGCAGTGATGTTTTCGGTGTCCATCGCCTGCGGCAGTTCGCGACTGTTGACTTCCGGCACCGGCGACGGTGCCCACAGCGGTAATTGGGAATAATGGCTGCTGCCCTGCATGCCACTGTGGGTCAAGTGCGCCAGCGCCAAAGCGCCGTGGCGATGTACCGCATCCGCAGTCTGACGATAGCCGTCCACGACGGCGGCGTCGTAGCCAAACACCGCATACTCGTAGGGCCAGTCCGAGGGATGCACCACACTGCCTTCCAGAACGATCACCCCCACGCCGCCTGCGGCACGGGCTTCGTAGTAGGCGGCGTGGCGCTCGGTCAAACGGTTGTGAGTCGCGAAGTTGGTTTGATGAGCGGCAAACACGAAGCGGTTCGGCGCCGTTTTGCGACCTAGCGGCAGAGGGGCCAGGAGCCCTTCATGGCGATCTTGCAGCTTGCTCATGGCGTTTGCCTTATGCGCTCGAAGCGATGCCTATGGGTCGTGGCGCGGCCTTCACCGGTATCGGAAACGGCGTCGGTTGCTGAAACACGCAGTCCGGATCGGGCGCATCCAGGGATTGCTGGGTGAAGTGTTTGACGGCCATGCATCCACCGTGGCACTGGTCGTAGGCATTACAGGTCTGGCAACTGCCGCCCACCTGCCATTCCCGCAGGTGGGTGAACAGCGGCGAGCTTCGCCAGATACCGGCAAACCCGCCCGGTTGGCGCACGTTGCCACCGGAAAACTCCGGCGCCAGCATGAACGGGCAGGCGTACACTTCGCCGACCGGGTCCACGCAACAGACGATGCGTCCGGCGCCGCACAGGTTCAGCCCGTCCATCGGCTGCCCGTAGGCCGACAGGTGAAAGAAGGAATCGCCGGTCAGCACGTCCCGATGGTTCAGCAGCCACTCGTACAGCCCGCGATTCTGTTCGTGGGTCGGACGCAGGTCTTGCCACACCGCGCCGCCACGACCGGTGGGGCGCAGCCGCGTCAAGCGCAGCTCTGCCTCGTAACGTTGCGCTAAGGCGTATAGCTCATCGATTTGCGGATAGTTATGGCGGGTGACGGTGGTGTTGATCTTGAACGGAAACCGCTGCTTGGCCAGTCGCTCCATCGCTTGGCGGGCGCGGTCGTAGGAGCCTTCGCCACGGATGGGATCGCTGGTGTCAGCCGTTGCTCCATCGATGCTGATCTGCACGTCCAAATAGTCCCGCGAGGCAATCCACGCCGCCGCATCATCGTCGATCAGGGTGCCGTTAGTGCTGAACTTGACGCCGATCCCGCGCGCTAGCGCGTAGTCCATCAATTCGCGGAAGTCCTTCCGGCTCATCGGCTCGCCGCCGCCGACATTGATGTAAAACACCTTCATCTCCGCCCATTCGTCGATCAGCCGTTTGGCCTCGGCGGTGGTGAGTTCATCGGGCCGACGCTTGCCGGAAGAAGACAGGCAGTGCACGCATTGCAGGTTGCAGGCGTAGGTGATTTCCCAGGTCAGACAGATCGGCGCATCCAGGCCCTGCCGAAAGATTTCATAGCTCATCGGTTACCCCTTCGAACGGTACGGTGGTACGGGCAATCACGCTTCGGCGGTGGTGGGGTCAATACCCGCCCTGATTTCCGAGATGCGATTGGCCGGAAACCCTCCCTGTTCCGCGTGCTGCTTCACCAATTCGGCGTTGGGGGCGATGTAGACACAGTAAATTTTGTCGTCAGTCACGTAACTCTGCACCCACTGGATCTGTGGACCCAGCGTGCTCAGCACACCGCAGGATTTTTGCGAAATAGCTTTCAGGTCGGCTGGAGACAGCTTGCCCGCACCGGGCAGTTCGCGTTCGATCAGATACTTGGGCACGGTGTTAAACCTCTTTGGTGGAATCGATCATTTTTATTAGGCGTATTGACGGTGACTACTAACGCATCTCTGTATCCAGCGCCGCCTGTTCTTCATCCGTGAACAATCGCGAGCGGGTCAGAAAGCGCAAGCCTTCCGGTCCTTCCAGGGAAAACATGCCGCCTCGGCCGGGCACGACATCGATAATCAGCTGGGTATGCTTCCAGTACTCGAACTGGGGCGCGCTCATGTAAAACGGGCAACCGCCGATCTCGCCCAGGCGCACATCGCCGTCGCCGACCAGCAGTTCGCCGTCGGGATAGCACATCGGCGAACTACCATCACAACAGCCGCCGGATTGGTGAAACATCAGTGGGCCATGCTTGGCCTGAAGTTTGGCGATAAGCTCCAAGGCGGCATCCGTCGCTAATACACGGGGAACAGTCGTCATGACGAGTCTCCATTGGGTTATAAACCCACCCCCACCACCCAACCCCTCTCCCAGTGGGAGAGGGGAGAGTGCGCGGCGATCTTAGAAGAAGCCCATCGCCTTGGGGTTGTAGCTCACCAGCAGGTTCTTGGTTTGCTGGTAGTGGTCGAGCATCATCCGATGCGTCTCGCGCCCGATCCCGGATTGCTTGTAACCGCCGAAAGCGGCGTGGGCCGGGTACAGGTGATAGCAGTTGGTCCACACCCGCCCGGCCTTGATGCCGCGTCCCATGCGGTAGGCGGTATTCGTATCGCGGCTCCACACGCCGGCGCCCAGACCGTAGAGCGTGTCGTTGGCGATGGCCAGCGCGTCCGTCGCATCCTTGAAAGTCGTGACCGCCAGCACCGGCCCGAAGATTTCCTCCTGGAACAGGCGCATTTTGTTATGCCCCTGGAACACGGTGGGCTGGATGTAGAAACCGCTCTTCAGCTCGCCACTCAGTTCGGCCCGCTGCCCGCCGGTCAGACATTCCGCGCCTTCCTGACGGCCGATGTCCAGGTAGCTGAGAATCTTGTGCATCTGCTCGGAGGAGGCTTGGGCGCCCATCATGGTGGTGGTGTCGAGCGGATGGCCTTGCTTGACCGCTTTCACCCGCTGGATCGCCCGATCCATGAAGCGGTCGTAGCCGGATTCCTGAACCAGCGCCCGCGAGGGACAGGTGCAGACTTCGCCCTGATTGAGGGCGAACATGGTGAAGCCTTCCAGGGACTTGTCGAAGAAGTCGTCGTCCTGGGCGCACACATCGGCGAAGAAGACGTTGGGTGATTTGCCACCCAGTTCCAAGGTGACCGGAATCAGATTTTGCGCGGCGTACTGCATGATCAGCCGCCCGGTGGTGGTCTCGCCGGTGAAGGCGATCTTGGCGATGCGCGAACTGGAGGCCAGCGGTTTGCCGGCTTCCAGGCCGAAGCCATTGACCACGTTGAGGACGCCGGGTGGTAGCAAATCCTGAATCAATTCCATTAGCACCAGGATCGAAACGGGCGTCTGTTCGGCCGGTTTCAGCACCACGCAGTTCCCAGCGGCCAGCGCGGGGGCCAGTTTCCACACCGCCATCAGGATGGGGAAATTCCAGGGGATGATCTGGCCGACCACGCCCAGTGGTTCGTGGAAGTGATAAGCGACAGTATCGTCATCGATTTCCGACAGCGCGCCTTCCTGCGCGCGGATGCAGCCGGCGAAATAGCGGAAGTGGTCGATGGCCAGCGGCATGTCGGCGGCCAGGGTTTCCCGCACCGCCTTGCCGTTGTCCCAGGTTTCGGCCACCGCCAGCATTTCCAGATTGGCCTCCATGCGGTCGGCGATGCGG
The DNA here is from genome assembly GCA_049663445.1 of Candidatus Competibacter sp. Classification (GTDB taxonomy): domain Bacteria; phylum Pseudomonadota; class Gammaproteobacteria; order Competibacterales; family Competibacteraceae; genus Competibacter. Next base: position 3,221 of record JBATDL010000747.1, on the reverse strand, counting down.
TTGAGCCGGTTGGCCCGTTCCGCGACGGAGGTGCGGCCCCAGCCGTCGGCGGCGGCATGGGCGGCGTCCAGCGCCAGTTCGATATCCTCGGCGCTGGAGCGGGGAATTTCGCAGAATCCCTGGCCGGTGACCGGGCTGACGTTTTCAAAATACTCACCTTTCACCGGCTCTACCCATTGGCCGCCAATGAAGTTTTGATAACGGGATTTGAAAGTGATCTTGGAGCCGGATTGGCCGGGTGAAGCGTATAACATCGGAATTGCTCCTACGGTTTGGTGGTTCGCAGCGACGGGCTTGTGTATCGCCGTCTTCTCACACAGTGAGCGGTAATCAGGTTGCTCCACTGCTATCTCTTGAGTTAAAGCAGACCTCTGTCTCTTTAAATAAAAGGTAGACCTTACAAATGGTTATTGGTTTCAGTCCTCCCCTGGAACATAGTGGTTGCTCTCTGAAAGATCGTAGTTCCGGTTACGGCGCACGGTACCTGTTCAGAAGAACAGGCTGGCTCCCACCGCGAAGGTGTTCTCATCCGCCGAGTTGCCGTTTTGCGCCTCGGACTTGGTGTATGTGTACTCGCCCGCCAGTTGCACCCAGTCGGTCAGCTTGTAGTGCAATCCGAAGAGCCAGGAACTGTTCTGCTTGACCAGCAGCGGATTGTCCTCGCCACTGGCTTGGTCGAGATAGCTTGCGCCGTAGCTAAGCCCGGCAGTGAAGCGCTCCAGAAACTGGTAGGTGCCCTGTACGTAGAAACCGTGGGAGTCGCGTGCCTGACCATCCTCGCTTACTGCGTCGAAGAACAGACCCGTCGAGCCGAGTGCCCTGCCGGTATAGCCATACAGCACCAGATTGGCCGGCCCTAGCCCAATATTGGTGCCAAGATCGAAACCACTAGCTTGCACGCTCTGGCCTTCGGGCAGCGCCTGTGTGTTATTAGCGCTCTCCAGCTTCTGGGTCACGAAGCTCGCCCATAGCTTGGTTTTCGTGCTGCCCAAGTCCGCGCCGTAGACCAGTTGGCCTTGGACGCCGGGTTGATCGTGGCTGGTGAGCTGGCCTGACACGGAACTGAAGTTTACGGCGTCAAGCGGTGTAAACACGCCGATGCTGGCTTGCAGGCCATTGAAAGATGGACTCGTATACGTGATCTGCGGAATGAAGTCGGTGTACACATAGCCAAGACCGATGCGGCCGAAGGTGGTATTCGACGGTGCTACATTGGAGCCGGGGGTGCCGACGCTTACCAGGCTGAAGTCATTAAGAATCGCTTGCGAACCGAACAGTCCGATGTCCCGGCCACCTTTGAAGGTGCCCATGGACGGTGTGCCCACCGTGATGAACTGCTGACGGAAATCGATGCCGGTGGTGCCGAGCGCCGAGGGATTGCCTGCGGAATTAGCGCCACCGTTGTTGTTCACGCTGTTGAGGCCGGGGTAGAAGCCAAAAGTCGCCCCCAGGTCGAACCCTTCCTGTTGCGTTTTGAGACTCACGCTGAAGTTGCCAGGCAATAGGCCGTTGCGTATCGACGCCGAATCTTGGCCATCGATATTGGCGATGCCACCCAGCACAACATTGTTTGCGTCTCGGTCACCGACCTGGTTCTGGACATAAAAGGCGTTGATGCCACCGGAGAAGAGGATATCCACCGAGCCGACACGTAGACCGACACCCTTATCCATCATGCGGACAAAGGGACCCGTCGGCGCTGCGGCCGCTTGGTCCGGTTCGGGATGGGATGAAGCGGCCGCCGGTTCCGCGACCGGCGCTGCTTGGGACGAAGCTACCGCGACCGGTGCCGCTGCCGGTGTGCTCAGTTTGGCGTATTCCTGCTGGCTTAAAATCCCTTTAGCCTGGAGCTGGCGCATCAGCGCGTCGACTACCTCCGCCTGTCCTGCTGGAGTTGGCGCCGCTGCCGCCCGTTGTTTGCTCAGCGTGCTGTACTCCTGCTTGTTCAGTATCCCTTTGGCCTTAAGTTGACGCATTAGATCATCGAGTTGATCCGCTCGCACCGGTGCTAACAGTACAAGTGCGCCGACGCCGACACCGATAGCGCCAAAACGCAACAGGTGATGATGGTTATACATGCCGGTCCCCCTCTGGAGCATGGTTGCTGCTCTTTAGTTATGGTGGTTTTGATGCGCTTACGTGAATTCCGTTGAGCGTTGCTTCTCAGTGATGCCGATCAATCACCAGCCAGCCACCGTGATACTCGAAATACTCAAAATGACCGCCGAGCGCCCGCCCGATCGCTTGCAGCCGCTCACGGTTGAACACTTGCCGATGGCCATAGCGGGGGTCAGGCATATCTTCCAGCGGCACTGCGACAATCAGCCGCCGTGCGGTCAGTCGCCAGAGATTGGCAATGGCCCGGTCGGTTTGCTCGAATTCAAGGTGTTCCAGTAGATGCAGCGCGGTAACCACATCGAAGCGAGCCGGTAGCGGAGCTAGTTCCCGCTCAAGGTCGTCGGCCAGAATATCGGTGACGCCAAAACAGGTTTGGTGCAGGCCGCTATGCCGGGCGTAATCCTCGGCAAAGCTCATTAGTGCCGGATTCAGATCGCAACCGGCGATATCGCCTAGCGTCCGGGTTGCGCTGCACACCCGCGCCAGCAGCAGCGGAAAGAAACCGAAGCAGGTGGCGACATCCAGCACAGTAGGCGGTAATGCAGCGGCGGGCAGTGCCTCGATCAGATCCAGCGCGTAGCGATAGATCGCGCCGAACAAGCCGATGAAGTCACTCGCGGTTTCCTTGGGTCGCCCCGGCGGTTGCCCCAAACCGGCGCTGGCCTGCGTGGCGTTCAGGGTGTTGGCATAGAACAGGCGCCAAGCGCGGCGCTCGTTACCCGCCATGGAGCGGACGATGTCGCCCACCGAACGCTCGAACAAATCCTGTTCGCTGTAACCGCTATCCATCCGCTGGCGCTGTTTCGCCAGCAGCGGCAGCAACTCGGTCACGACGTAGTAGCCCAAATTGTTGTCGATCTGCGTCGCGCTGAAATCGTGGACGATGATCAGCTCATCGGCGGGTGCGGTCGGCGTTGCCAAGGGTGTCAGGGCGTAAAGCTGGAAGTGCGCGCTGGTGTCCAACGAATCGGCGCGTTGTTCCAGGCCGTTGACCAGTAGTGCGTGGCGATGGCGTGACAGCATCATGATCGGGAGTGCTCCATACTCAGGGCCGGGCAACCGACCGCCGCAGCAGATCCTCGGTCACCCGACCGAGTTGCTGC
>JBATDL010000746.1:0-3424 GCA_049663445.1 Candidatus Competibacter sp. | reverse complement strand
GCATGAACCCGATGTCCTGCCGCGCCCGCAGCGAGTCCTTTTCGACCTGGGCGCCAGACTGCCGGAGGGTTTTGATCTCGGCGGACAGGTGGTTTTTCAACTCGGCAAACTGCCGGATCATTTCCACTTTCAATTCATGGATAGCGGCGACCACGCAACCATCGCAGTCGGCGCGAGCCATCGGCGTTACCGTCAACCCCACGATGGCCGCCAGCAGGGCGAAGCGTCCACGGATACCATCGCGCCACGGAATCAGGCGGCATTCGCGCTTCACCGATACCTCCGACTTATTAATATTGCTTTTAATAGAATAATAAACAAATATTAAAAAAGCTATCCCCCTTGGAGCATCCCGCTTGCGCGATTTCCTCAAACGACGCCTGCACCGCTATCGCGAGGATCTCTTCGGTGGTCTGGCCGGGACGATCCATCGCTCGCGATCCCAGATCGACCAATTGATCGCCGCAGTCACCGCGATTCCGATGAATCCCACATCCACCACTCCCGCAGTCGAAGTCAGTGCGCATTGCGACGACAGCGCCATCGACCCGATCAAGCGATACCGGTGGCAGGCGTGGATGGCACGGTCGCTGCTGGGCGCGGGCGGTGTTAGCGCGGCCATACTGCTACACCGGTTGCTGCTCGGCGATTTCGGCGGCGCCCTGGCCAGTCTTGGCTCGACCGTGACACTGCTAGGACTGGCGCTGCATCCAGCTTTCCGCTGTTGGACGATGCGCTACCGACCCGCGGGCACGCCGCGCGTTTTCCTGGCTCATCCTCTCCATTGGTGGCCACCCGACTGGCGGGCCGTCACCCCCACGGAACGGAACGGTCCCCATGATCCGATCAAGCACTGAACCTGTTTTTCGGTTCGCGCTGCTGGCGGCGGTCCTGTTTCCGATGATGCTGTTCGCGCCGGTCTGCTCCGCGCAGGCCCAAGCGGTCCCTCCTCCGCCCGAACCGGCCTATGCTTTCGATCCGAACCAGAATTTCGAGCCCACCGGCGGCGACATCAGTATCCACCTGCTGGAAGGCATTCTGGGGTCGGTGATCAGCCGGGTTCGCCTGACCGATGGCCTGAGCGCCAGCGATGCCGGCCCGTTCGGCGAGATGTTCTCGCTGTTCAACGGCTTTCTGTTGTTCCTGCTGGGGATCGTGGTGTTCGTCAAGCTGGTCGCGGCGCTGCTCGACACCGCGCACGAGGGCGAAGCCCTCGGTCAGGACCGCTCCACGACCTGGACCCCGATCCGAATCGTCCTTTCCACCTCAATGCTGATCCCGCTGGTCAACGGTTACAGCTTCATCCAGGTGATCGTGTTGTGGGTCACGCTGAGTGGTGTCGGCTTGGCCGACGCCGTTTGGTCGACGGCGGTCGATCAGTTCGCCAAGACCACCATTTTCGCACCGCCGCCCCCACCCCAGGCGCGGCAACTGGCTGTGGCGATGCTGGCCTCCAACGTCTGCGAGCAGGTAGTGACGGCGCTGCCGGCGCGGGGAACCGCGCGCTACGAGGTCCGTTATGTCAGTCGCGCCGGCGAACTGGGCCATTACCAGGAACGGGGCGGACGCTGGTCGGTGACCGGCATGGGCGAGGCGGCCTGCGGCGGATTCGTCATTCGCGAACCGCATCAGGGTATCGAACCCGAGCAGGGCGCCACCGGTCTTGACGCGCTCGACGGTTTCCTGCACTGGGTGACGCGGCTGTTCGGGTTCGCCGACGACGTGCGCGAGGCGCTCACCGCTACGCTGATGGCCACGCACGAGCGGACGGCGCTCCGCCTGCGCGAGGAACTGAAGCCGCTGGCCGAACGCATCGTCCAAGGGCAGGGCGCCCTGACCGAGTGCGTGACCGATCCCACCGGCCGGCTGACCCACCGTCAGTGCCTCAGCCTGATCGATGCCGCCGCCGAACACTATGTGCAGAATCTGCAGGCGGACATCCTGGCTGCGGTCAATGTGGCGGGGCAGCGCGCCTTTACCGAGTTTGCGGCGGCGGCCAAGGACGAGGGTTGGCTCTCGGCGGGCAGTTGGTTCTACCGGTTGGCCGCCCTCAGCGAATACCAAAACAAGCTGGCCCTGAATGTACCGGAGCCCTACCCCATCCGCGCCTGGGAAAAACTGCCGCTGGAGGACGTGGAAACCTACCGCCATACCCTCGACCGCCTGACCGCGCTGCTCGCCGAGGCGGAAACCGACCGAGATGCCGGTCTGCTCAAGGGTGATCCGAACAACAGCCGGCTGGACGATGCCTCGCGCGGCTTCCTGCGCTGGACCCTGGACTGGATCCAGCACCACCTGTTCGGTACGGTCCATCCGCTATTCGCCTTGGCCAGCCTGGGGCATGCCCTGCTGGCCGCCGTGCTCACGCTGGTTGGCGCCACCGCACTCGTTCAGATCATGCCCGCTGGCAAGCTGGCGACGGTCGTCGGCGGTATGGCGGACATATTGGGCCAGGTCGATGGGAAAGCGGGCGGGGCGCTGTCGCTGGGTGGCTTGATCGTCGGCATGGTCGCGCTTGCCCTCCTCGCCTTCGCCCTGATGGCGGCGATTTATATCCCGCTGCTTCCATTCATTATCTGGACCGTGGGGGTGCTACAGTGGGTGTTGCTGGTTTTCGAAGCCCTGGTGGCGGCGCCCCTGTGGGCGATCTGGCACCTGCGCAATGGCAAGGGGTTCACCGCTGAAACCCTGACTGGCTACCTGATGCTGCTGGCCCTGTTGCTACGGCCGGCGCTGATGGTGTTCGGCCTGCTGGCCGCGACGATCATCAGCTATTACCTGCTGCAACTGGTCAGCGGATTGTTTATCGTGGCGGCAATCAATGCCGCCAGCGGCAACGTCACCGGCCCGGTGGTGGTCACCGGCCTGCTGGTGGTGTTCGTGCTGGTGGCGGTGGACCTCACCCTGAAATGCTTTGGCCTGATTCACCGGCTGCCGGATGCCGCCTTGCGCTGGGTCGGCGGCGCCTTGGAGCAGGCGCTGGACACCGCCGAACTGGGCCACCGCTCGGAAAGCACCCTGCACGCGGGGGTGAAAACGGTGGAAGGGGGAATCCAGCGTTGGCGAGCAAACCGGGTACCTGATTTGAAGCGGCTGGACACGGCGGCGTCCGTGCAGCCGGTGGAATCAAGAGCAGACGATTCCCATTCCAGGGATTAAGGTTTCAACGCACGATAGACGGGTAAATAGGCCGCCCGGTAAATTTCATCGCGGCGCTCGTACTGTCCGAGGATATCGTCAACTGCCACGCAATCTCCCCGCTGGTAGGCTTCAACCAGCGCCTTTACGATGGCTGCGTGACCTTCGTTGGCTGCTGTCTTGGTCGCCAACCGCTCGCGCAGTTCGCGCAACTCGCCATCGTGCAACCGCTTCAGAAACTGCTCGTGCTGGCGCTGGGCCATACCCAGCAGCGCATGATCCACCA
>JBATDL010000745.1:0-1616 GCA_049663445.1 Candidatus Competibacter sp. | reverse complement strand
AATGGCAACCCCGTGCAGATCTCGGTGTATGCCCGCAGCACGGTGTCCGGCGAGGCGATCTCCGGGCCGCCGACGGCGAGCAACACCGTGACCCCTTATGGCCCGCCTTTGGCCCCGTCGGTGTCCGCGACCGGAAACGTCAACAATGTCACGCTGTCGTGGAACGGCAGCGGCTCCGGGAATGGCCGGACTATCACCGCAGTGCGCATCGAGACGACCGACGGTGGCCAACAGGTCGTCGGAGTCTCCGGTAGCACCGTGCAGGGCAATGGTCGCAACCAGACCAAGCAGATCCGTGCCCAAGCTCAGGATTCGACGGGTGCCTGGGGCGCCTGGTCCGGCTTGGCCTCAGCCTCCACCTGGGGTAATCCGAGCTATTTCGCGACCCTCGGAGCCTGGGACACACTGTCTTCTCCGTCTTTCTGTGTGGACGGCTGCTACTACGTGGACATCCACCTTCGGAGCTATAACCCTGGATCAAACGTGTATTGCTTTGCGGCTGGCATCGGGGGTACGGGAAATTGGTGGAGCACATATCCCGTCGATGGGGCTGGGAATGCCGACATAGTTAGTGCAGGTGGCCCTCGCGGTCGTCTCGTTGTGGATAGCCCGGCCCTCGTCGGAGTCGACAGTTGCACCCAGCAATAGCGTGATAGGAGATTCATTCGAATGGCTGTGACACCTGAGAACGCGGCATGGTTTGCGGGCACCTTCGGCAAGCTCGTCGACAATGTCGGCCAAGCCGTGCTGGGCAAGGCGCCGACCATCCGATTGGCCGTGACCTGCATGGTCGCGGAAGGCCACCTTCTGCTTGAGGACGCACCCGGCACGGGCAAGACCGCCCTGGCGCGGGCGCTCGCCGCGACCGTGCAGGGCACCCACAACCGCATCCAGTTCACTCCCGACCTGCTGCCCTCGGACATCACCGGCGTGACAATGTACGACCAGAACAAGGGAGTGTGGGAGTTCCATCGCGGGCCGGTCTTCGCCTCCATCGTGTTAGCCGACGAGATCAACCGGGCCTCGCCCAAGACCCAATCGGCCCTCCTGGAGGTCATGGAGGAGTCGCACGTCACGGTCGACGGCACCCGCTACGGGACCGGCCGGCCCTTCATGGTCGTCGCGACCCAGAACCCCATCGAACAGGCCGGCACCTACCGCCTGCCGGAGGCACAACTGGACCGGTTCCTCATGAAGACGAGCATCGGCTACCCGGACCGGACCGCGATGCTCAAGGTCCTCGATGGCTCAGCCCACCCCGACCGGACCAGGACCCTGCGTCCGATCATCGCAACGAGCGCCGTCGCCGACATGGCCGACCTGGTGTCGGAGAACTTTGTCGAGGAGTCGGTCCTGGACTACGTGCACCGACTCAGTGAGGCCACCAGGGACAGCCCGGACACCATCTTGGGGGTGTCCACGCGTGGCGCGATCGCCATCGTGCGGGCGGCGAAGGTTTGGGCGGCAGCGCATGGGCGCAACTTCGTCCTCCCAGACGACATCAAGGAACTAGCCGGCCCAGTGTGGATCCACCGGCTGGTCATGTCTCCCGACGCCGAGTTCTCCGGCGCGACCCCCGGCAACGTCGTCGCCAAGGCACTCGCCGGGGTCGAGGC
>JBATDL010000744.1:0-32088 GCA_049663445.1 Candidatus Competibacter sp. | reverse complement strand
TCGACGCCGCGCAGAATCAGCGGGCCAATGTCCGACGACATCGCCCCGCCGTCGAACTCGGCGCGCACGGTCAGGCCGGCGACCGGGGGAAAACGCAATGGCTCCGGGGTAGAATGGGACATGGGCGGCCTCGTTTGGCTTCTCCGAAGCGTTATTGGCATAACACTCATTATATCAATTAGTTGAACGAGGTTCGCCCTTCTTTATGAATAATTCGGGATAGCGTCGGCTGCTTCCCGTAGTCTTCGGCTTGTCTCCGCCTGCGCCTTGTGAGCCGCGCGGGTGCTAGTGACAAGTTAGACGCCCTTGGACTATCCTAAACACTCGATTGTCCGAATCGCTGCGCGATGCGCGCAACCCGTGGGAACGCGGGGTACGCCATGGGGTACGAACGAAACCGGATTATGGGTTGTGAGTTTGATTCGATAGTGACCCCCGCTGGTGTGGTGGAATGGTATACACACAGGACTTAAAATCCTGCGGCTTCGCGGCCTTGTGGGTTCGAGTCCCACCACCAGCACCATAAATCAGGTGGTTAGGCAAATACCTAACCAGCGTAGTTTGCCGCAAGAAACCCGTTTTTTCCCATCAAGCATCCCATGAGCGTCATTAGGATGAAGCGGCATTTCTTGAAAATGCTGTCTTAGACCGCACTCAAACTACAATAGCCTCCCCCGCCGTTTCCGTGATCACATCATGCTTGATGACGCTCTTCAGAACGACTAGAGCAGTATCCCGCGTTTCCTCGGCGATGCGGTGAGTGATCGTCGAAGCGCGATCCGCAATTGACGCCATGCTGCTGAAGCGTTGACAATCCCCTGAGGGTTCACGGCAGTTCGATGCGCGGCGTTTCATGATTACGGCGGAACAGTGTGGCGATGTGGCCAATTCGCTGGACCAGCGTCGCGTCGGTCGTCGCGCAAATCTCCGCGATCATCGCTTCCCGCGTCTCTCGATCTTCGGCGTTGACTCGAATTTTGATCAGTTCGTGATGGTCGAGAGCCAGCAGGATTTCATGGGTGACCGCCGGCGTGATGCCGCTGTCGCCGATGATTACGACCGGCTTGCGGTGATGGGCCAAGGCTTTGAGATGACGCTTTTGGGGGTTGGTCAGGGCGGGCACGGGATAATCGGATATGGCGAAAGATTCCAACAGTGTAACCGGCGGCAAGGGTCTGACGGTAGCCCCGAGCCCTTTGAATGAAGTTAAGCTGGACCTGGGGATTATCCTGGCGGTCGGTGTGTTGTTGCTGCTGGTGCAGGGGCGGGCGCTTGAGAGTCTGTCGTTGCAATTGCTGCTATTGCTGAGCTACGGGTTGCTGGGCATGGTCTGGATCGTCATTCGAGTCCGTTGGGTCATGGCCCAATTCAACCGCAAGCGGAAACAGCATCCGGATGGCCCGTAGTAAAAGTAGTACCCGCTGGTTGCGGGAACACTTCAGCGATGAATATGTGCGCCGTGCCCAGAAGGAGGGATATCGCTCCAGATCGGTCTACAAGCTGCTGGAAATACAGGAAAAAGACCGATTGTTACGGCCTGGTGTTACGGTGGTGGATCTGGGTGCGGCACCCGGAGGCTGGTCGCAACTAGCAGCGCAGATGGTTGGTCCACAGGGCGTGGTGATCGCGTTGGATGTGCTGCCGGCCGAACCGCTGGCCGGCGTGGAATTCATTCAGGGTGATTTTCGCGAGACGGCGGTGCTGGAAAGATTGCTGAATGTGCTGAACAGCCGACCCGTGGACCTTGTAATATCCGATATGGCCCCCAATACCACGGGTATCAAGGGGGTGGATCAGCCGCGTGGCATGTACTTGGCCGAACTGGCGCTGGATTTTGCCCGACAATGTTTGCGGCCCGGTGGGGATTTTCTGGTCAAGATATTTCAGGGCGAGGGCGTCGATCCGTTTCTCAGGGAGCTGCGTGCCGCGTTCACTGTGGTTTTGCCCCGCAAGCCCAAGGCGTCACGCGCCCGCAGTGCCGAACAGTACGTGTTGGCCAGGAACTATCGCAGGTGAGCTAGTCTAAAAACTTTGGATTTTTGAACCTGTTAAGTCCGGGTGCTGGGCGGTCCCTCATTCCGGTATCAGATCACATGCTTTTGCAGTGTTGAGGTGCGCACCTTGAACGACATGGTAAAAAACATCCTTTTGTGGGTGGTTATTGCGGTAGTGCTGATGTCCGTCTTTAACAGCTTTGGCCCGAAGGTGGCGCCATCCGCCCAAATGTCCTACTCGCAGTTCCTGCAGGAAGCCAAGGAAGGGCGAATCGCGCAGGTGATGATCGATGGGCGCGCCATTCAGGGTCGGGCCGGCGGTGGCGAGCGCTTCACCACGTACAGTCCAGAAACCGATAACAGTGCCATGATCGGCGAGTTGCTCAAGCACGGTGTCGATATTGAGGGTCAACCGCCGGAGAAGCAGGGTCTGCTGATGCAGATCTTCATCTCCTGGTTCCCGATGCTGTTATTGATCGGGATCTGGGTCTTCTTCCTGCGACAGATGCAGGGCGGCGGCGCCGGTCGGGGCGCGATGTCGTTCGGCAAGTCGCGTGCCCGGATGATGAGCGAGGATCAGATCAAGATCACATTCTCGGATGTCGCTGGCGTGGACGAGGCCAAGGAAGAAGTCGCTGAGCTGGTGGAATTCCTGCGCGATCCCGGCAAATTCCAGAAACTCGGCGGCAAGATTCCGCGTGGAGTGCTGATGGTCGGTTCGCCCGGTACCGGCAAGACGCTGCTGGCCAAGGCCATCGCCGGCGAGGCCAAAGTGCCATTTTTCTCCATCTCCGGCTCGGACTTCGTGGAAATGTTCGTTGGCGTCGGCGCGTCCCGGGTGCGCGATATGTTCGAACAGGCCAAGAAGCATGCGCCCTGCATTATCTTCATCGACGAAATCGACGCCGTGGGCCGACATCGCGGCGCCGGTCTCGGCGGTGGCCACGACGAGCGCGAGCAAACCCTGAACCAATTGTTGGTGGAAATGGACGGCTTTGAGGGTAACGAAGGCATCATCGTCATCGCTGCCACCAACCGTCCCGATGTCCTCGACCCCGCACTGCTGCGCCCCGGCCGTTTTGACCGGCAGGTGGTGGTGCCATTGCCTGACGTGCGCGGTCGCGAGCAGATTCTCAAGGTCCATATGCGCAAGGTGCCGCTGTCCGACAATGTCAAGCCGGTGGTCATCGCCCGTGGCACCCCCGGTTTTTCCGGGGCGGATTTGGCCAATCTGGTTAATGAGGCGGCTCTGTTCGCCGCTCGCTCCAACAAGCGTGATGTGGACATGGATGATTTTGAGAAGGCCAAGGACAAGATTATGATGGGCGCCGAGCGCAAGTCGATGGTGATGAGCGAGGAGGAGAAGAAGCTCACGGCCTATCACGAGGCCGGCCATGCCATCGTCGGGCGACTGGTACCGGCGCACGACCCGGTATACAAGGTCAGCATCATCCCGCGTGGACGGGCGCTGGGCGTGACCATGTTTCTGCCGGAGGGCGACCGCTACAGCTTCAGCAAGCAGCGACTGGAAAGCCAGATCTCCAGCCTGTTCGGCGGGCGGATCGCCGAGTCAATTATTTTCGGGGCGGACTTCGTCACCACTGGCGCGCAGAACGACATCGAGCGTTCCACCGACATTGCCCGCAATATGGTGACCAAGTGGGGTCTGTCCGACCGGTTGGGGCCACTGACCTACAGCGAGGACGATGGCGAAGTGTTTTTGGGACGGTCAGTGACCCGGCACAAGAACGTGTCCGACGAAACCGCCCACGTCATCGACGAGGAAATCCGCTCGATCATCGACTGCAATTACCGGCGCGCTGAACAGTTGTTACGCGACAATCTCGACAAGTTGCACGCCATGGCCGAGGCATTGATCAAGTACGAGACCATCGACTCCGAGCAGATCGACGACATCATGGCTGGCCGGTCGCCGCGCGAGCCGGCGGCTTCCAACACCGATTCGGAACCGCCCACCACCGGTTCACCGGTGAGTCTGGACAAGGATCGGCGGAGTGAAAAGCCGATTGGCGGACCTGCCCAACAGCATTGAGTTCTCCGCTTGCCCTTTGCCCTTCTCCCGCTGGGAGAAGGGCTCCTTGCAGAAAAACCCCTCTTCCGTCGGCGGAAGAGGGGTTTTTTATGGGAGTGTGTCAGTCATGCTCATGAATTGCGCGGGAAAAGTGCTTGATCTGAGCCAGCCTGTCGTGATGGGGGTGCTCAATGTTACCCCCGATTCGTTTTCCGACGGTGGGCAATATCTGCAATTGGATGCGGCGTTGTGCCGCGCTGAAATGATGGTGGAGGAAGGTGCAGCACTGGTGGATGTTGGTGGCGAGTCCACCCGGCCGGGCGCGGCGTCGGTATCGGTACAGGCAGAATTGGACCGGGTGTTGCCGGTGGTAGAACGGCTGGCGCGCGAGCTGTCCGTACCGATTTCGGTAGACACCAGCAAGCCCGAAGTCATGCGCGAGGCGGCGCGAGCCGGCGCCGGCCTGATCAACGACGTGCGGGCGCTGCAAATACCTGGGGCGCTGATGGCAGCGGCGGCCAGTGGTCTGCCGGTCTGCTTGATGCACCTGCGGGGCGATCCAACCACCATGCAACAAGAGCCGATTTACGCGGATGTGGTCACCGAGGTCCGCAATTTTTTGACGGCGCGGGTTTGCGCCTGCGAGGCGGTCGGCATCGCTCGCGAGCGGATTTTGGTCGATCCCGGCTTCGGTTTTGGTAAGACCTTGGAGCACAACCTGAACCTGCTCCGCCATCTTGAGCGGTTTACCGACCTGGCGGCCGGCGTGTTGGTTGGCATTTCGCGCAAAAGCATGATCGGCGCGTTACTGGATGTGCCTGCGGGTGAACGGCTGGCTGGCAGTCTGGCTGCGGCGACGATCGCCGTTTGGCAGGGTGTGTGCGTTGTTCGTGCTCATGATGTCCGGGAGACCGTCCAAGCCTTGCGCATCTGCAGCGCCGTGCTAGCGGCTGGCTAGGGAGCGGTTTTCGCCAACCGCCCAGAGAAGTGCGTTTTGCCCGTACTAACCGCTACAATAGTTTAATTTTTCTGAAGTTAGAGGAATATCGAATGGAGAAACGCTACTTCGGTACGGACGGCATTCGGGGGAGGGTCGGCGAACATCCGATTACGGCGGAATTCGTGTTGAAGCTGGGCTGGGCAGTCGGGCGAGTGCTCCAGACCCAGGGTTTCAACAAAGTGGTGGTCGGCAAGGACACCCGCATTTCCGGATACATGTTTGAGTCAGCTTTGGAGGCAGGGCTGTCGGCGGCCGGGGTCAATATCGCTCTGCTGGGGCCGATGCCCACGCCCGGCATCGCCTACCTGACGCGTACTTTGCACGCCTGCGCGGGCATCGTGGTCAGCGCCTCGCACAATCCTTACTACGACAACGGCATCAAATTTTTCTCCCGCGACGGGCAAAAGTTGCCTGATGCAGCCGAGGAGCGCATCGAGGAGTTGCTGGCGCAACCACTGGAAACCGTCGAACCCGACGCTCTAGGCAAGGCCGAGCGCATCATCGATGCCGCCGGTCGCTACATTGAGTTCTGCAAGAGCACGATTCCCGCCTATACCAGTCTGGTGGGTATCAAGATCGTGGTAGATTGCGCACACGGCGCAACTTATCATATTGCCCCGAGCGTCTTTGAGGAAATGGGCGCGACCGTGATTCCCTTGGGCGTTACTCCCGACGGCCTGAATATCAATCTGGATTGCGGTTCCACCAACCCGGCGGCGTTATGCGCGACGGTTAAGGAGCAGAGAGCCGATCTCGGCATCGCCTTTGATGGAGATGGCGACCGTGTGATCATGGTGGATCATCGCGGTGAGATTCTGGATGGCGACGAACTGTTGTTCATCATTGCCCGCGACCGTTTGCGCATCGGTGCCCGGTTCAATGCCGTGGTCGGAACCCTGATGAGCAACTTGGGCCTTGAGGTGGCGCTGCGAGCGCTAGGGCTTGAGCTGCGCCGTGCCCGGGTTGGAGACCGCTATGTGATGGAATGCCTGTTGGCCGAGAATCTGATCTTGGGGGGCGAAAGTTCTGGTCACATTATCTGCCTGGATCGAACCACGACCGGCGACGGCATCATCTCCGCGCTGCAAGTTCTATCTGCAATGCTGCGTTCCGGTAAGAGCCTGCACGATCTTAAGACCGGTATGAGCAAGTGCCCCCAAACGCTGATCAACGTGTCGGTTGCCGGGCGTGTGGATTTGCAGCGGGCGCCGATCCAGGACGCAGTTCGAGCCGTCGAGAATCAGCTCGGAGACAATGGTCGAGTGCTGTTGCGGTCCTCTGGAACCGAGCCGGTGGTTCGAGTGATGGTCGAGGGCATGGATGCCGGAATCGTCGAACGCCACGCCCGCGAATTGGCCAGCATAGTGCGGGATGCGCTATCGGCGTGATTGATTTCCGAGGACGGAAAACGTAAGCTTCCCCGGTTTTTCAAAGTGGGAGAGATAGTGATATGCGCCGTAGGTTCGTGGCTGGAAACTGGAAAATGAATGGCTCGGCCAACAGTATTCGCGAGTTGCTGCAAGGCATTCGCGAGGGTGCCGCCGAAGTTGCGGCCGTCGAACTGGCGGTGTTTCCGTCGTTCGTATACTTGGGGCTGGTCGAGCAACAATTGTCTGGCGCCTCGGTCGGCTGGGGCGCGCAAAATCTGTCCGAGCACGCATCAGGGGCGCACACCGGAGAGGTGGCGGGTTCGATGTTGCAGGATTTCCATTGTGGCTACGTCATCGTTGGTCACTCGGAGCGGCGTACCCTGTACGGGGAAACCGACGAGGTCGTCGCCCGCAAGTTCGCCGCCGCCCGCAAGCTTGGACTCAAGCCCATCCTCTGCGTCGGAGAGACCCTGCAGGAGCGCGAGCAGGGGGTGACCGAAGCGGTGGTCGAACGGCAAATCAAGGCGGTGCTGGATTTGGAAGGTATCGCTAGCTTTGCCGACGCGGTGATTGCTTACGAGCCGGTTTGGGCGATCGGTACCGGTCGGACCGCCACTGCTGGGCAGGCCCAGGAGGTGCACGCCTTCATTCGTGCCAAACTGGCGAAACTGGATCCGGCGCTGGCGAGCCAGGTTCGCATTCTGTACGGCGGTAGCATGAAGGCAGTCAATGCTGCGGAGCTGCTAGCCATGCCGGATATCGATGGAGGTTTGATCGGAGGCGCTGCGCTCGAAGCCAAGGAGTTTCTAGCGATTGCCAGGGCAGGCTGTTAAACTGCTGCCATGGTTCATACTCTGGTTCTCGTCGCGCATGTCATCGTCGCCGTCGCCTTGGTTGCGCTGGTGCTGCTGCAACAGGGCAAAGGCGCCGATGCAGGCGCGGCATTCGGCAGTGGTTCGTCCGCGACGATGTTTGGAGCGCGCGGCTCTGCGTCCTTCCTGAGCCGCACAACATCCGTGTTGGCGACCGTGTTCTTTCTGACCAGCCTGACGTTGGCCTATTTTGCTACGCAGACCAACGCGCCCTCGAGCGTTGTCGAGCGGTTGCAGGTTGAGGAAGCCAACACTCCACAGCCCGGTGTGGGCAGCGGTCCCGCAGATGTGCCTCAGTTGCCGCGAAAATAGTGAGACTGGGCCTGTGGCTTGTTCGTGCCGATGTGGTGAAACTGGTAGACACGCTATCTTGAGGGGGTAGTGGCGCAAGCCGTGCCGGTTCGAGTCCGGCCATCGGTACCAAATATAGGACTAAAGTATCTCAGGACCGCAGCCGGGATGCTTTCGGTATTTATCGGACACCTTGAGTTATTTACAGGCTTACGCCAGGGAATGGAGTGCAGCCACTACCATGAGGTTCTATAGATTCATGCGGCGTTTTAATTACAACAAGCAACACGCCTCAACTTCTTCTTGCAGTGCGTCCGCGAAATATTCCGGTGGCGTGCCGCCGAATTTGTCGGAATCCTTCGCCTCCGACCCAAGACCTAACTAGCCGCTGCAGCGCTTTCTTCCGGCCCGCCATGTCGAAGGTGCGACCCTGATGTTGTCCAATTACCTTCCAGTCCTGATTTTCGTCGTCATTGCCATTGCAATAGCCACGATCGCCATTAGTCTCGGCTTTTTCCTCGGACCACGTCGCCCCGACAGCGAGAAATCGTCGGCCTACGAGTGTGGTTTTGAGTCGTTCGAGGATAGCCGGATGAAATTCGATGTTCGCTACTATCTGGTGGCGATCCTTTTCATTATTTTCGATCTGGAAATCGCGTTTCTGTTTCCGTGGGCAGTCGTGCTCAACAAAATTGGTTTATTCGGCTTTGCGGCGATGGCGGTTTTTCTCGGCATCCTGGTGATCGGTTTTATTTATGAGTGGAAAAAGGGGGCCTTGGAATGGGAATAGAAGGCATTCTTGAAAAAGGTGTGGTGACCACCACGGCCGACAAGCTGATCAACTGGGCGCGCACGGGCTCAATGTGGCCGATGACTTTCGGCTTGGCCTGCTGTGCGGTGGAGATGATGCACGCTGGCGCATCTCGCTACGACCTGGATCGGTTTGGCATCGTGTTCCGGCCCAGTCCCCGCCAATCCGACGTAATGATCGTTGCTGGTACTCTGTGCAACAAAATGGGGCCAGCCTTGCGCAAGGTTTACGATCAGATGGCCGAGCCGCGTTGGGTGATCTCCATGGGGTCTTGCGCCAACGGTGGCGGCTATTACCACTATTCCTATGCCGTGGTGCGCGGTTGCGATCGTATTGTTCCGGTGGATGTTTACGTGCCCGGCTGCCCGCCGACGGCGGAGGCATTGCTGTATGGGATTCTTCAATTACACGACAAAATACGACGCACCAACACCATAGCCCGTTGAGATAACCCATGGCCGACGCCCTCCAAAATCTTGTGGAAAAACTCCAGACCCGATTTGACGGTATTCTGTTGGAATGCAAGTTGGATCGTGGGGAAGTAACCATTGAAGTTCCGCCGGAAAAACTGATCGAGGTGTTTACCGCGCTACGCGACGAACCGGATTTTGCGTTCGAGCAAGTCATGGATATTTGCGGTGTCGACTATCAAGCTTACGGCGCCGTGGAATGGGCGACCGGTGAATCCTCCAACAAAGGTTTTAGCCGTGGAGTGGTCGAACGGGCGACCGGTCGTGCCGCTACGGCTATCCAGCACGCTGCCGCCGACAGTCGATTTGCTGGCAAGGGTCGCTTTGCCGCCGTCTACCAGTTTCTGTCGGTGTCTCGCAACCAGCGGTTGCGGGCGCGCGCTTTCGCGGCGGATGACGAATTGCCGGTGGTGCCCTCGGTGATAGCGCTGTGGGCATCGGCCAACTGGTATGAGCGTGAGGCGTTCGATCTGTACGGCATCGTGTTCGAGGGCCACCCGGACCTGCGGCGCATTCTTACCGATTATGGTTTCATCGGTCATCCGTTCCGCAAGGATTTCCCACTGATCGGTCACGTCGAAATGCGCTACGATCCCGAGCGTGGCCGCGTGGTGTACGAACCGGTCAGCATCGAGCCGCGCGTGTTGGTGCCCCGCGTCATCCGTAATGACAACCGTTATCTGCCCGAGTCTCATTGAAGGAAAATCGCTGATGCCTGAGATTCGCAATTACACTCTAAACTTTGGGCCGCAGCATCCGGCCGCCCACGGCGTGTTGCGCTTGGTGCTGGAGATGGATGGTGAAGTGGTGCAGCGTGCCGACCCTCATATCGGTCTGTTGCATCGCGGGACTGAAAAGCTGGCGGAGAGTAAACCGTTCAACCAAAGCATCGGCTACATGGATCGACTCGACTATATGTCGGCGATGAGTAACGAGCATGGTTACGTGCTGGCCATAGAAAAACTGCTGAGGATCCAGCCGCCGCCGCGTGCTCAGTACATCCGGGTCATGTACGCGGAAATAACCCGCATCCTCAATCACCTGTTGTGGATCGGCGCGCATGGTCTGGATATCGGCGCCATGACCATGTTTATTTACGCTTTCCGCGAGCGGGAGGATTTGCTGGATTGCTACGAAGCGGTGTCTGGGGCACGGTTTCACGCAGCCTATTTTCGGCCTGGTGGCGTTTATCGCGATCTGCCGAATGCGATACCCAAGTACGAGTACGAGCATTCCAAGTGCCATAGCAAGAAGGATGTGGATGCGCGGAACGCCACCCGCCAAGGCTCATTGTTGGATTTCATCGAGGCTTTTACCGAGCGCTTTCCAGGTCGTGTGGACGAGTATGAAACCCTGCTGACCGACAATCGCATCTGGAAGCAGCGGACGGTCGGTATCGGTGTGGTGACCCCGGAACGCGCCTTGCAACTGGGTTTTTCCGGTCCCATGTTGCGTGGGTCCGGCATCGCTTGGGACCTGCGTAAGAAGCAGCCTTACGATGTCTACGATCAAATGGATTTTGATATCCCAGTTGGCGTCAATGGCGACTGCTATGATCGCTATCTGGTGCGGGTCGAGGAGATGCGTCAATCCAACCGCATCGTCAAGCAGTGTGTACAATGGCTGAAGGAAAATCCCGGCCCGGTGATGCTGGATGACTACAAGGTCGCGCCGCCGCCACGGGAAAAGATGAAAGAGGATATGGAAGCCCTGATTCACCATTTCAAACT
This sequence comes from Candidatus Competibacter sp., assembly GCA_049663445.1. GTDB lineage: Bacteria > Pseudomonadota > Gammaproteobacteria > Competibacterales > Competibacteraceae > Competibacter. Next base: position 21,518 of record JBATDL010000744.1, on the reverse strand, counting down.
TTTCACCGAAGGCTATTGTGTGCCGGAGGGTGAGGTTTACGTGGCTACCGAACATCCCAAGGGCGAGTATGGGATCTACCTGATTTCCGATGGCGCCAATAAACCTTATCGGGTCAAGGTGCGAGCGGCGGGTTTTGCGCATATCTCCTCGATGGATGAGATGACTCGTGGCCACATGCTGGCCGATGTGGTCGCCGTCATCGGCACGCAGGATATCGTCTTTGGGGAGGTCGACCGCTGATGAGTGCACGTAAAAGTGATTTGCTGTCCGCTCATGCCTGCGCGGAAATCGATCATTGGGTTGCCCGCTATCCCGTCGATCGGAAGCAATCCGCCGTGTTGGCTGCCCTGCGTGAAGTCCAGCATGAGAACGGCGGCTATCTCACCACCGGATTAATGGATGCGGTGGCCGAATATCTGGAGATGCCTCCGATCGCCGTTTACGAGGTGGCGACCTTTTACTCGATGTTCGAATTGAAGCCGGTCGGCCGACACAACATTTCAGTCTGTACCAATATCTCCTGTATGTTGCGTGGAGGCGACGCCATCCTCGCGCATATCGAGAAGAAACTGGGTATTCGGCTGGGCGAAAGTACGGCGGACGGCAAGTTTTTTCTGAAGCGGGAAGAAGAATGTCTGGCCGCGTGCTGCGGGGCGCCGATGATGCAAGTCGATCATGTCTACTACGAACATCTGACCCCCGAACAAGTGGATCGGGTGCTCGATAGCCTGGAGTGAACCACGATGGCCAATGAGGTTTGTTACCGGACGCTCGGTCTGGACCGGCCATGGTCGATCGAGACTTACACCGGCTTGGGTGGTTATGAAGCCTGGAAAAAAATCCTTGCCGGACAACTGACACCTGACCAAGTGATCAATGAGGTCAAGAAATCCGGGCTGCGCGGTCGCGGCGGTGCAGGCTTCCCGACCGGCCTGAAGTGGACCTTCATGCCGCGTAACGCGCCCGTCCAGAAATACGTGATTTGCAATTCCGACGAGTCCGAGCCGGGTACCTGCAAGGACCGCGATATCTTGCGCTTTAATCCACATGCCCTGGTCGAGGGTATGGCGATCGCTGGCTTCGCCACCGGTTCCACGGTTGGCTATAACTATATGCGTGGCGAGTTTCTGGACGAACCCTACCAGCGTTTCGAAAGCGCGGTCAAAGAAGCCTACGCCGCTGGACTGCTAGGTAAAAACATCCAGGGAACCGGGATCGATTTCGATCTGTATCCGACCTTGGGCGCCGGCGCCTATATTTGCGGTGAGGAGACAGCCCTGCTGGAATCGCTGGAGGGCAAGAAGGGCCAACCGCGCTTTAAACCGCCGTTTCCGGCTAATTATGGCCTCTATGGTCAGCCGACCACCATCAACAACACCGAATCGTTTGCTTCGGTGCCGTCGATCATCCACAACGGTGGAGAGTGGTTTGCCGGGTTCGGCACCGCTAATGCCGGGGGCACCAAGATTTTCTCGGTTTCCGGGCATGTCGACAAACCGGGTAACTTCGAAATCGCCTTGGGAACACCCTTCGCCGACCTGCTGGCCATGGCTGGCGGGATCTGGAAAGGTCGCCAGCTCAAGGCGGTGATTCCGGGCGGTTCCTCGGTGCCGGTAGTGCCGGGCGAAATCATGATGAAGGCCAACATGGACTACGATTCCGTGGTCAAGGCCGGCTCAATGCTGGGTTCGGGCGCGGTGATCGTGATGGACGAAACTACGGATATGGTGCGGGTGCTGCAGCGTGTTTCCCGATTCTACTACTCCGAGTCCTGCGGCCAGTGTACACCGTGCCGCGAGGGTACCGGCTGGCTATATCGGATGGTGACCCGCATCGTCGAAGGTAAGGGCCGGCCCGAGGATCTGGACTTGCTGGACAGCGTGGCGAGCCGAATCGAAGGACGCACCATCTGCGCATTGGGCGATGCCGCAGCCATGCCGGTTCGCAGCTTCGTCAAACACTACCGCCACGAATTTGCCTACTATATCGAGCACAAGCGCAGCATGATCGCTGGCACGACGGCGTTGGCCGCCTGAGCCGCAAAATCCATAACACGGTCGCAGTGGATAAGAGATGAGCGAGGAACAGGTCAACATCGAAGTCAACGGCATCCCGCTGAAGGCGCGTAAGGGCGCGATGCTCATTGAAGTCACCGATACGGCGGGTATTGCCATCCCCCGTTTTTGTTATCACAAGAAGCTGTCCGTCGCCGCGAATTGCCGGATGTGCCTGGTTGAGGTGGAGAAAGCACCCAAGCCCTTGCCGGCGTGTGCCACGCCGGTGATGGAAGGCATGAAAGTCTACACCGAGTCGCCCAAGGCAATCGCCGCGCAAAAGGGCACCATGGAATTCTTGCTGATCAACCATCCACTGGATTGCCCGATTTGCGATCAGGGCGGCGAATGCGAATTGCAAGACATGGCGCTGGGTTACGGTGCCGATGTATCGCGATTCGCCGAGCGCAAGCGAGTGGTTAAGGACAAGAACATCGGGCCGTTGATCGCCACCGACATGACCCGCTGCATTCACTGTACCCGCTGTGTGCGCTTTGGTGAGGAAATCGCCGGCTTGCGCGAGTTGGGCGCCACCGGGCGCGGCGAGTCGATGGAAATCGGTACCTACGTGGCTCACAGTGTCAGTTCGGAACTGTCCGGCAATGTGATCGATCTGTGCCCGGTGGGGGCGCTGACCGCCAAGCCGTCCCGCTACCGGGGCCGTTCCTGGGAATATGTGCAGCATCCCGCGATCGCGCCGCACGATTCCATCGGGTCCAATGTCTTTATTCACACCTTGCGCGGTCAAGTTATGCGGGTGGTGCCGCGTGAGAATGAAGCGATCAACGAAACCTGGATTTCCGATCGTGATCGATTCAGCTATGAAGGTATTTATAGCGACGACCGCTTGGGTCGGCCTTGGGTGAAAGGTGCGGAAGCCGACTGGGAAGCGGCTCTGGAAGCGGCGGCCAAGGGTTTGAAGGAAGTGATTGCCCAGCATGGCGCCGAAGCGGTGGGGTTCCTGTTGTCGCCAACCGCTACCGTGGAGGAGTTGTATCTGGCGCAGAAGCTGGCGCACGGTTTGGGTGTGGCGAATATCGACCACCGGCTGCGGCAAGCCGATTTCAGCGATCAGGATACGGCGCCGGTGTTCCCTTGGCTGGGGCAGGAATTAGCGGATTTGGAGAAAATGGGAGCGGCGTTGCTAATCGGCTCCAACGTGCGAATGGAGCAGCCGCTGGCTGCCCATCGCTTGCGCAAGGCGGCGCTGGCGGGTGGCCGAATCCTGTTGATTAATCCCCGCGACTTTGAGTTCCTTTTTCCGGTCGCCGCCAAGGTGATCAGCGATCCCGCTGGCATGGTGGCGGCACTGGCTGGCGTGGCGCGGGCGGTCGCGGAGCTGAAAGGTCAAGATTTGCCGACGGAGTTCGCCGCCTTGGCCAGCGACGCCTCTTTCGGGGAAGCCGAACGGGCCATTGCCGATTATCTGGTCAATCAGGCGCCCGCTACCGTGTTGCTGGGCAATCTGGCCGTCGCCCATCCAGCCTTCGCACACTTGCGGGCACTGGCCGGCTTCGTGGCTTCTTGCAGTGGTGCCCGCTTGGGCTATCTGCCCGAGGCCAGCAACTCGGCGGGTGGCTGGCTGGTTGGTGCATTGCCGCACCGCTTGCCGGGGGGCATGTCGGCACCGACGATGGGTTTGGATGCGCGATCGATGCTGAAGTCGCCTCGCAAGGCTTATGTGCTGCTGGGTGTGGAGCCGGAATTGGACTGCTGGGATGGTGCTGCGGCGCTGAAGGCCCTGCAAGCGGCTGAATGGGTGGTATCGATCAATCCGTTCGCCAGTACTGCCAGTAGAACTTATGCTCATGTGATCTTGCCGATTGCTACTTTCTCTGAAACTTCGGGTAGTTACGTTAATACCGAAGGCCTCTGGCAGAGCTTTACGGGGGCCAGCAAGCCGTTTGGCGAGGCGCGGCCAGCCTGGAAGGTGTTGCGGGTTTTGGGTAACCTGTTCGGCTTGACTGGCTTTGATTACGTCAACTCCGAAGAGATACACGCCGAGGCCCAGAGTGCCTGTGCTCGGGTCCAGCCTGACAACACGGTGGCTCCCGGCAAGCCTTTGGCGCCCTTTAAGCCAGAAGGGTTGCTGCGGGTAGCGGAGGTGCCGATTTATGCTGCCGATCCGTTGGTTCGGCGTGCTCGTTCCTTGCAGCTAAGCCCGCTGGCGCGACCGGCCGAGGTGCGGTTGCATCCGGATGTGGCGCGGGATCTGGGCGTGGCCGGGCGCGAGCAAGTTCAGGTGCGCCAGAGCGGTGCGGCGGTCGATCTGCCGTTGGTGCTGGATGAAAGCGTGCCCAAGGGTTGCGCCTGGATTCCGGCGGGATTGTACGCCAGCATGGCGCTCGGTCCGGCGGTTGGCCCGGTGGCTATCCAATAACAACAAGGATCTTGGATCGTGGAAACGCTGCTGACGGTCGTTATTATCCTGCTGAAAATCGTCGCTCTGCTAGCGCCTCTGCTGTTGGGTGTGGCGTATCTAACTTTCGCCGAGCGCAAGATCATTGGCTACATGCAGGTTCGGATTGGTCCGAACCGGGTTGGTCCCAAGGGATGGCTACAGCCTATCGCCGATGCCATGAAGCTGATGTTCAAGGAAATCATCATTCCGACCCGTGCTGATCGGTTCCTGTTTCTGCTCGCGCCGGTGGCCTCGTTCGGGCCGGCGCTGGCGGCTTGGGCAGTGATCCCCTTTGGCGATGGCATGCTGATTTCCCATTTGGACGCCGGCTTGCTCTACCTGCTTTCCCTGACATCACTGGGTGTGTACGGCGTGATCATCGCCGGTTGGTCCTCGAATTCAAAATATGCCTTCTTGGGCGCGATGCGCTCGGCGGCTCAAATCGTTTCCTATGAAATTGCCATGGGTTTTGCCTTGGTCGGGGTGCTGATGGCCGCCGGTAGCCTCAATCTCAATCAGATCGTGCTGGCCCAGCAGGGCAGTCTGTTGCACTGGTTTTGGCTGCCGCTGTTGCCATTGTTTCTCGTGTATTTTATCTCCGGCGTGGCCGAGACCAACCGTGCTCCCTTCGATGTAGCCGAGGGAGAATCGGAAATCGTGGCCGGATTCCATGTGGATTATTCCGGTATGGCCTTCGCGGTTTTTTTTCTGGCGGAATACGCCAACATGATTCTGGTGTCGGCCTTGGCGTCCACCCTGTTCTTGGGCGGTTGGCTGTCGCCGTTCGAAGGTATCCCGGTGCTCGGCGAATTATTCTCCTTCGTGCCCGGCGCGATTTGGCTGGTGCTCAAGGTTTCTTTTCTGCTGCTGTTTTTCCTGTGGTTCCGTGCCACCTTCCCGCGCTATCGCTACGATCAGATCATGCGCTTGGGTTGGAAGGTCTTTATCCCGGTGACGCTGGTCTGGTTACTGGTGATTGGATTGGGTGTGCTGGCGCAGGTCGGCCCGTGGTTTGATTGAGCGGAGAAAGTGATGAATACCCTCAGCACCCTTCGGCACTACTTCAAAAGCTTTTTTTTATGGGAGCTATTGCTTGGCTTGGGAGTCACCGGCCGCTATCTGTTCGCCAAGAAGATTACGGTGCAATATCCCGAGGAGCGTACCCCTCTGTCGCCACGTTTCCGCGGCCTGCATGCTCTTCGCCGTTATCCCAACGGTGAAGAGCGCTGTATTGCTTGCAAGTTATGCGAGGCGGTCTGCCCGGCGCTGGCGATTACTATCGAGTCTGAGCAGCGGGAGGACGGTACCCGCCGCACCACCCGTTATGACATCGATCTGTTCAAGTGTATTTTTTGCGGGTTTTGCGAAGAGGCTTGCCCTGTGGACTCGATCGTGGAGACCCGGGTATTCGATTACCATTTTGAGAAGCGCGGCGAGCACATCATGACCAAGGAGAAGTTGCTTGCCCACGGCGACCGCTGGGAAGCGCAAATCGCCGCCGACCGGGCTGCCGACGCGGCTTATCGCTAGCCGACTCCCACTTGCCAAGCAAAGAAGAAAACAGGTTCGCTCATGGGATTTGAAAAGTTTCTGTTCTACGTCTTCGCGCTGATCCTGATATTCGCGGCGGTGCGGGTGATCACGGTCCGGAACCCGGTGCATGCCGCGTTGTTCCTGGTGCTGGCCTTTTTTACCAGCGCCGCCCTGTGGTTGCTGATTGAGGCCGAATTCCTGGCTATTACCCTGGTGCTGGTCTATGTGGGCGCGGTAATGGTGCTGTTCCTGTTCGTGGTGATGATGCTGGATCTCAATGTCGACCCGGTACGAGAGGGATTCATCAAATACTTGCCGGTTGGCGCGACGGTGGCGCTGCTGATCGTGATCGAAATGGGATTGGTGGTCGGATCCGGCTACTTTGCTACCGAACAGTACCATCTGATTTCGCACGCGGCCGATTACAGCAATACTAAGGAACTGGGCAGTGTCTTGTACACTTTCTACGTCTATCCGTTCGAAATTGCATCCGTGATTCTGCTGGTCGCGATCATTGCCGCTATCTCGCTGACGATGCGCCGCCGCGAGGGAACCAAGTCCCAAGATCCTAGCCGACAGGTTCGGGTGTCGTCGCGCGACAACCGGGTGAGGTTGGTGCGTATGGCGCCGGAGAAGAAGTAATACGGTTTTTTTGGCGGGGAGACCGGTGTCGCCCGTGTACTTGCTTGTTTGCCTGACCGATTTTCACCCATTTCAAAAATACAAGGCGGGGAATAGATGATCGCGCTGACTGATTATCTTGTGCTGGGAGCGATCCTCTTTTGTCTCAGTGTGGCCGGCATTTTTCTGAACCGGAAGAACGTCATTATCCTGCTGATGTCGATCGAGTTGATGCTGCTGGCGGTGAATTTTAATTTCATCGCTTTTTCACGGTTTCTCGGTGATACCACCGGCCAGGTCTTCGTCTTTTTCATTTTGACGGTGGCGGCGGCTGAGTCGGCTATCGGCTTGGCCATCCTGGTGGTGCTGTTCCGCAACCGCCGTACCATCAACGTCGCCGACCTCGATACGCTGAAAGGTTAGCCGCATGCAAAACGTCTATATCGGGATTGTGCTTGCCCCCCTGTTTGGCGCCATCATCGCCGGTTTGTTCGGCCGGAAAATCGGCCGTGCCGGCGCCCACTGGGTGACCATCATCGGTGTGGCGGTTTCCTTCCTACTGTCGCTGGTAGTGCTCCGCCATCATGTCCTGAACGGCGCCGAGCCATACAACGAGTCGGTCTACACCTGGATGGTGGTCGAAGGCATCCGCATGGAGGTCGGCTTTCTGGTAGATAACCTGACGGCGGTGATGATTTCCACCGTGACCTTCGTGTCGTTGATGGTCCATATCTACACCATCGGCTACATGCACGACGACGATGGATATCAACGCTTCTTCAGCTATATCGCCTTGTTCACCTTCGCTATGCTGATGCTGGTGATGGCCAATAACTTCCTGCAATTGTTCTTCGGCTGGGAAGGGGTGGGTTTGGTGTCCTACCTGCTGATCGGCTTCTGGTACAAACGCGAGAGTGCCATTTTCGCCAGCCTCAAGGCTTTCCTAGTCAATCGGGTCGGTGATTTTGGCTTTCTGCTGGGCATCGCTGCGGTACTGATGGCTTTCAACAGCATCGACTACGCCGATGTGTTCGCCGCCGCGCCGCTGATGACCGATATGACCGTGCAGATCATTCCCGGCGTCGATTGGTCGCTGATGACCCTGATCTGTATCCTGTTGTTCATCGGTGCGATGGGTAAATCGGCGCAGGTGCCATTGCATGTCTGGCTGCCGGATTCGATGGAAGGCCCGACCCCAATCTCGGCGCTGATCCACGCCGCCACCATGGTGACCGCTGGTATCTTCATGGTGGCCCGTATGTCGCCGCTGTTCGAGTTGTCGGAAACGGCGCTGAGCGTGGTGCTGGTCATCGGTTCGATCACCGCCCTGTTCATGGGTTTCCTCGGTATCGTCCAGAATGACATCAAGCGGGTGGTGGCTTACTCGACGCTGTCGCAACTGGGCTATATGACGGTGGCGCTGGGCGTATCCGCCTATTCCGCCGCCATCTTCCACTTGATGACCCATGCCTTCTTCAAGGCATTGCTGTTCCTGGGTGCCGGCTCGGTGATCATTGCCATGCATCACGAGCAGGATATCCGCAAGATGGGGGGATTGTGGAGATACATGCCCATTACCTGGTTCACCTTCCTGTTGGGCACCCTAGCGCTGATCGGCACTCCGGGCTTCGCCGGTTTCTACTCCAAGGACAGTATCCTTGAAGCGGTGCACTACTCGCATATTGCCGGTGCCGGTTTTGCCTATTTCGCGGTGATGTTGGGTGTGTTCGTGACCTCGCTCTACTCGTTCCGGCTGTACTTCCTCGTGTTCCACGGCAAGGCGCGCATGGACCATCACACCCAAGAGCATTTGCACGAGACGCCGGCGGTGGTAACCGTGCCACTGATCCTGCTGGCGATTCCTTCGGTGGTGATCGGTGCCATGGCGATTGGACCGTTGTTGTTCGGAACGGTGTTCGATGGACCCATCATGGTATCCCCTGAACATAACGTGCTGGAGCATCTTAAGGAGCACTTCCATGAAGTCGGTGGAGCGCTCAATTTCGCTTTGCATGGCGTGATTGGTCTGCCCTTCATCTTGGTGCTTGCCGGGCTTGGTTCGGCGTTCTATCTGTACATGATGCGGCCAGATTTGCCGGACCTGATCCAACGGAAGTTCGCAACGCTGTACGACATCATGGTGCGCAAGTATCTGTTCGACGAGATTTACCAGGCGGTGTTCATGCGCGGCAGTCGGAGCTTGGGTACCGCGTTATGGAAATACGCCGACGCGGGCTTGATCGATGGCCTGATGGTGAACGGCACGGCGCGGCTGGTGGGCTGGTTCGCCGGCATCACCCGGCAGGTGCAGACCGGTTATCTATACACCTATGCGTTTGCCATGATCGTCGGCCTGCTGGTCCTGCTGACCTGGTTCGTCACCCGCTAACCTGGAAGAAGAAAAACCATGCTGTCGGAACTGCCTTTGCTGAGTCTTGTCATCTGGTTCCCGATTCTGGGCGGCGTCGCGGTGTTGTTCGTGGGTGATGAAAACCCCGGGCGCGCCAAGGCGCTGGCGCTGACGGTAGCGATCCTGAGCTTGCTAATCAGCATTCCCTTGTACACATCGTTCGACCCCACGACAGCGGCGATGCAGTTTCAGGAATTCATACCCTGGATTCCAGCCCTCAATGCCAATTATCACTTGGGCGTGGATGGGTTCTCGATGCCGCTCATCCTGCTTACCGCGTTTATGACCCTGCTGGTAGTGATCGCCGGTTGGGAGGTGGTGCAGTATCGAATCGCCCAGTACATGGCCGCCTTCCTGATCATGGAAGGCTTGATGATCGGCGTGTTCGCCGCGCTGGACGCCATTCTGTTCTACGTCTTCTTCGAATCGATGTTGATCCCGATGTTCCTGATCATCGGGATCTGGGGGGGGCCGCGCCGGGTCTACGCCACCCTCAAGTTCTTTCTGTACACTTTTCTGGGGTCGGTGTTCATGTTGATCGCCCTGATCTACATGTACAACCAGGCCGGTAGTTTCGAGATTCTCGATTTCCACAAACTGCCGCTCAGCTTGACCGAGCAGGTGCTGATTTTCTTCGCCTTCATGCTCGGCTTCGGGGTCAAGGTGCCGATGTGGCCGGTGCATACCTGGTTGCCGGACGCCCATGTCGAAGCGCCCACCGGCGGCTCGGTGATTCTGGCGGCGATTACCTTGAAGATCGGCGGCTATGGTTTCCTGCGCTTCGCCCTGCCGATCACCCCGGACGCGGCGGGTATGCTGGACTGGCTGGTGATTACCATGTCGCTGGTGGCGGTGGTCTACATTGGTTTGGTGGCGCTGGTTCAGCAGGATATGAAAAAGCTGATCGCCTATTCCTCGATCGCCCACATGGGTTTTGTAACCTTGGGTTTCTTCATCGTATTTGGCATCTACCGCCACACCGGAAGCCTGAGTGGCGCGGCCATGGGTATTGAGGGTGGCATGGTGCAAATGGTGTCGCACGGCTTTATCTCCGGCGCGCTGTTCCTCTGTGTGGGGGTGCTGTACGATCGGGTTCATTCCCGCCAGATCAAGGACTACGGCGGGGTAGTCAACACCATGCCGGTGTTCGCCGCATTCATGGTGCTGTTCGGCATGGCTAACGCTGGCTTGCCGGGCACCTCGGGCTTCATCGGCGAGTTTCTGGTGATCTTGAGCAGTTTCAAGGCCAGTTTCTGGATTGCTTTCCTGGCGGCGACTACCTTGATTCTCGGTGCGGCTTACACGCTGTGGCTGATCAAGCGGGTGATCTTCGGTGACATCGGCAACAGTCACGTCGCCGAGCTGAAAGATGTAAATACCCGGGAAATTATCATACTGAGCTTGTTGGCGGCGGCGGTACTACTGCTCGGCCTCTGGCCTGACCCGCTGACCTCCGTGATGCATGCCTCGGTGGACAACCTGGTTCAGCATGTCACCGTCTCCAAGCTGTAAGGTCTCCTGTCGCAGAGAAGAATTCGGAGAATAGGGAAACCCCATGAATTTCGTCGCCCCTGATTTCGTGCCGGTGCTGCCGGAACTGTTCGTGCTGGCCATGGCGTGTTTGGTGCTGGTCGTCGATGTGTTCCTGGAGCAGCGGCAGCGCCACATTACCTACGGGTTGGCGCAACTGACCTTGCTGGGCGTGGCCCTGCTGACGCTTTTGACCTACGCGCAGGCGCCGGTGACCACGATGTTTGGTCACTACGTTAAGGATGCGATGGGCGATCTGCTCAAGCTGTTCATCTATCTGACCACTGCCATCGGCTTTCTCTACTCGCGCGACTATCTGCGCCAGCGTGATCTGTTCAAGGGTGAGTACTACGTGCTGGGCCTGTTTGGCGTGCTCGGCATGATGGTTATGGTGTCCGCCCACAGCTTGCTCAGCGTGTATCTGGGATTGGAGTTACTGTCGTTGTCACTTTACGCGTTGGTGGCGACCGACCGGGATTCACCGGTTTCCTCCGAAGCTGCCATGAAGTATTTCGTATTGGGTTCGCTGGCGTCCGGCATGTTGCTGTACGGTATCTCGATGATCTACGGTGCGACCGGCAGCGTGGATCTCCAAGTGGTGGCCGACGCCGTTTCCAGGCAGGGTCCGGACAACCTGGTGCTGGTGTTCGGGTTGGTGTTTCTGGTGGTCGGACTATCGTTCAAGCTGGGCGCAGTGCCTTTCCACATGTGGCTGCCGGATGTCTACCAGGGCGCGCCCACTTCGGTGACTCTGTACATTGGCTCGGCGCCCAAACTGGCCGCTTTTGCCTTGATCATGCGGGTCTTGGTGGATGGCTTGGGTTCGTTGCAGGGCGACTGGCAGCAAATGCTGATTATCCTGGCGGTGCTATCCATGGCGCTGGGCAACCTGGTTGCGATCGTTCAGACCAATATCAAGCGGATGTTGGCCTATTCGACCATATCCCATGTTGGATTTCTGCTATTGGGTATTCTGGCCGGCACGCCGGAGGGCTACACGGCGGCCATGTTTTACGCTATCGTTTATGTGTTGATGGCAGTGGGTGCCTTCGGTCTGATCATCATGTTGAGCCGAACCGGCTTTGAGGCCGAAAATATTGATGACTTCAAGGGATTGAACGACCGTAATCCATGGCTGGCTTTCTTGATGATGGTTGTCATGATGTCGATGGCCGGTATTCCATTTATGGCCGGCTTCTACGCCAAGTGGGTTGTGTTGCAGGCGGTGGTTGGTGTGGGGCTGGTGTGGTTGGCGGTCCTCGGTGTGGTGTTCTCGGTGATCGGTGCGTTCTATTATCTGCGGGTGGTCAAATGCCTCTACTTCGACAAACCTGAACAGAGTGCGCCAATCGAGCTCAGCCGCGACACTGAAATTGTCATCAGCGCCAACGGGCTACTGTTGGTGGTGCTGGGGTTGTATCCGACCGCGCTGATGAGTTGGTGCGCCACGGCGTTGTTGAGCTAGGCATCGTCTAGAACATGTCGCAAGGCTTGCTGGTTGGGTTCTGGTTGGGGTTGGCGGTGGTGGCCGCCAACCTGCCTTGGCTGAGCGAGCGCTGGCTGTTTGCGATTCCGTGCCTGCGGGCTAAACCTGCTTGGTTGAGGCTGGCCGAGTGGGGGTTGCTCTACGGGCTGATCATTGGTGTAGGCTTCGGTTTCGAATACAAGACGGCCGGCGTCCTGCATACGCAGGCGTGGGAATTTTATGTAGTGACTTTATGCCTGTTTGCGGTTAGCGCCATGCCGGGGTTCATCTATCATCACCAATTGCGGCGCTTGTTGCAGCAGGCGGGGCAGTGATGCCTGGAAATGTTGAACCGGGCGCTTTACCGCCGAACGATTTCTAGCACGAGACCTCCAACGGCTCCTGATTTTCCCCCCGATCCCCAATAGCTCTTGTCTTTCCTCAATCTTCGCTATCGCTGCGCGCCAAGCTGACGGTCCCGTTATCTTGAAAAAGGCCGGCATCTGATCGGGTGCGCTCGTATCGATTTGCTGCATCGCAATATAGGCCGCGCTATAATTCGGGCACCTGTCAGTCACCGCAAGGGCGGTTATGTCAAAACAGTATCCGATTATCGCCATTACCGGTTCGTCTGGCGCCGGCACTTCGACAGTTCGAGTTGCGGTGGAACATATTTTTCGCCGGGATGGCATAAATGCCGCCATCATTGAAGGCGACAGCTTTCATCGCTACGATCGGCTGGAAATGCAACGGCAATGCGAACAAGCTTATCGGGAGGGCCGTAATCTCAGTCATTTCGGTCCCGAGGGGAATCTATTCGACCGCTTGGAATCGCTGTTCATGGAATATGGCGAGCGCGGCAGCGGACTACGGCGTTATTATCTGCACAGTCGAGAGGATGCCGAGCGTTATGGCCAAGAGCCAGGGACATTTTCGCCTTGGGCGCAATTGCCGCCCAAAACCGATCTGTTGTTCTATGAAGGTTTGCACGGCGGGGTAGTGACCGACAAGGTGAATGTCGCCCGCTATGTGGATCTGCTCATCGGGGTGGTACCGATCGTTAACCTGGAATGGATCCAGAAAATTCACCGCGATACCGCCGAGCGGGGCTACAGCGCCGAGGCGGTAACCGATGCCATCCTGCGGCGGATGTACGACTACACCCACTATATTGTGCCGCAGTTTTCATGCACCGACGTTAATTTTCAGCGAGTGCCGACGGTGGATACCTCCAACCCCTTCACCGCTCGCGATATTCCCACGCTGGATGAAAGCTTTGTCGTGATCCGCTTCAAGGACGCTCGCAAAACTCAGCCAAATTTTCCCCACATGATTCACATGATTCACGACTCATTCATGTCGCGCCGCAACACCATCGTGGTGCCAGGTGGCAAGATGGGCTTCGCCATGGAAGTTATCCTGCAACCGTTGATCGAACGGCTGGTCCGCCGGGAATTTTGAGAGAGGGGCTGCTCAGCCGGTATGTGTGCCTCTGCGGTTCGGTAGAGGTATGGTGATGACAGCGATGCCGGCCAGTGTCATCATGCCGCCCAAAGCCAGCTTCCAGGTCAGAACATCGCCCCATAGCAACACGCCGAATGCGACCGCCAACACGGGGTTCAACAGCAGCAGCGGTGTGGTGACCCCGACCGGATAACGGCCGAGCAGGTAATAGACGATGCCGTGACCGATCAAGGATGCGCCCAAGGCGGAATAGACCGGCGCGGCCAGTTCCAGGGTGCTCGCCGTGCGCAGGGCGGTCCACTGTCCCTGTTCGAATAGCAGCGAGAGCAGCGCCAGTGCTGGAGTGGCGCACAGTGCGATCCAGGCTTGCAGCGCGAACACACCAACCCCGCGTAGTCGCCGCATCTGGATGGTGGCGAGTGCCATCGCCGCCGCGCCGGCGGTGACGAGCAGCAGGGCATCGAGATGGTGGAACACCACTGGATCGAAGCCGATGACCAGCACGCCGCCGAACGCCAGGGCAATGCCAGCCAGCCGTCGGGCACCCAGGGTTTCACCGAGCAGGAATAGGGCCAGCACCGTCGAAAACGGTACGTAAAGCTGGCTGGCGATGGCGACCGAAGCGATGTCGCCGCTGGCTTGCAGACCGGTGAAGATCAGGCTGAAGTGCAGGATGCCCTGCACCATGGCGATCCCCAGCACGCTGCCCATCCGCTCCGGAATCCAGCGCAGGAACGGTAGCAGCACCAGCAACAGGATGGCAAAACGCAAGCTGGTGAACAAAAAGGGTTGGAAGTGAGTGACGCCTGCCTTGCCGGCGATGAAATTGAACGCCCAGACGGTGTTTGCGAGTAGCACCAGCAGCAGATCGCCAGGCTGCATGCCGTAACGGGCAGGAGCGTCGTCGTCGGACGACGGCTTCAGACTTCCTCCCGCTGCCACCAAACTCGTGCGGCGTGCAGGAAGCGGTTATCCAGTTCCGCCGCCGCTTTAGCTGGCAGCGCGCCGGTCAGGCACCACTGTTCCTGCAATCGATGGGGATCGTAGAGCGCTTCAGTTTTGGCGGCGGTGCCGGCCAGCGAGGCCGACAGGCGGGCGACCTGATACTCCATCCGCAGTTGAGCGAATTCAGGCGGTGAATCCACGCCAGCCACGATCTCCATGCATACACACCAGATTTGCTTGCGCTCCAGGTCGTGCTCCAGGCACGCACGCGCGGCCTGCATTTGATCGGGAGCACCTGCCAGCGCCTGACAGACGGTATCAAAGCGTTGTTGCAGCGCCGCCGCCAGCGCCGCCGGCAGGTTCGGCAAAGTCGCCCACTCCTGGCGGGTCGACGGGAGCACGCTATCGTCCTCCCGCTGGGTTTCCAACTCGGCTTCCAGCCGGGCGCATAGCCGACTGCGCTGTTGCAGATGCTGGAAGGTCTCCTGGATATCGGCCTGGCGCAGGAGTTTCTCGTGTTGGGCGAACTGCCGAACGGCTGTTTCAAAGCGCTGATCGAGCCCGCGCTGTTCAGTTCTGGGTATCGGCCCGATGATCTGCCACTCGTGTTGCGCCGCCTGTAGCCGGATGCCTGCCTGCGCTAATTGTTCGCGGTCGATCAGGGCGAGCGACTCGACTTCTTCGCACAAGCCCAGCTTATGCGTCAGATTGGCCTGTCGTTCGGCGTCGGCGGTTTGCTGTTCGGCTTGGCGGCGGGCAAATACTGCGTCGCAGGCGGCGCGGAAAGCTTTCCACAATGCCTGTTCTTGCCGGTAAGTGCCTTGTACGGTGGGTTGCCATTGAGCCTGAGCGAGTTTGGTGGTTTCGACGGTGGCGCGTAGATCGGGATTGTCTGCCAAGGCTTGAACCTGCTGGATCAACTGCTGGCGCCGTTGCAGCTCACGTTCGCGCTCGACGTCGAGGTGTGCATCCAAGCGTCGCAGCACCTGTTGGAAGCGGCGGTCAATAGTCTTGCGGTCGGCACGGTTGACTGGCCCAAGCTGGCGCCATTGTTCACGGGCGCGGCGACATAGCCGATCAGCCTCACGCCAGTCCACCTGTCGCCAGTCGGTTGTCGCTTCAAACTGTTCCATTTGCTCGCAAAGCGCCGCTTTCTGGTCGAAATTATGCTGGCGTTCGCGGGTCTGAGCCTCGAAATAGGCTTGGCACGGGGTGTAGGCGCGCTCGCAGGCGTTGTTAAAGCGTTTCCACAGCCCCTTGGGTGCGCCGCCTTCGTGATGGTCCAACTCTTTCCAGGCCGCGCGGACTTGCTGGATGCGCTGGGCGATGTCGGCAGGGTTGGCATCAAGGTCAATCAGGCTTTCGGCAGCGACGCAAAGCTGCTCCCGGGCCTGGCTGGCACCCCAGCGTCGCCAGCCGTGTAGTTCGCCGATGCGCGTGGCGCAGGACTGCAACCGCTCCTCGATCACCGCCATCTGTCCCCGATTCAGGCCGATGTTGTGTTTGATCAGGTGGCGGATGTGCTCCTGCAGTTGGGTGGCCTGCTGCAACCCGCCATTCTCGACAGCCGCTTCAAGCTGGCTCACCTGATCCTGGATGTTTTGCCATTCCTGATCACGGTGCTGGGTCTGCCGCTGCTGGCGGGCGCGCAGTTTGTCGAGTAGGCCGTCAAAACGGCCTTGCAGATCATCGGCAAGGGCACGCGACTCCGGTCGCTCCAGTCCTTCCCAGTGCTGCCGCAGGTGCTTGAGGTCGATATCGCGCACTTCGCTGGGTTGCTGGAGCAAGGTTTCGCCTTGCTCCAGCATTTCGCGCAAGCGTTCGGTACGGATATGGTTGCGCTGCAGGATGCGTTCCTGATCCTGGATGTTTTGAAGCAGTTGTTGGAACCGTGCTGCTTGCCGCCGGCTTTCGCTATCTTGGGCGGGGCCGTGGTGGACCCAGGCGGTGGGTGCCTCGGTGGTAGCGTACCGAATCGCCGCGTCGAGTTCGGGGCTGGATTCGCCGTGCTGGCGCAGCCGTTCCAACAGGGATTCCAGCATGGCGAGTAGCTCCAGCCGCTGAGTTCGGCGATTGGCGCTGGCTTGGCGTTCGGCCAGAAACCGGCCACGAGCTTGTGCGTAGCGCGCCTGAAGTTCGGGAGGAGCACCGGCTTCCTGCTCGCGCCATTCCTGTTCCAGTTTGGGAAATCGGGCCGCGTTGAGGCCACTTTCGCCATCCCAGTTCAAGCGTTCCATTTCGGCGCATAGCCGTTCCAGGTTTAAGGCGCGCGTCCGCTCGGCGTTTAAGGCGTCCAAACGTTCCCGCGCCCGGCGGTGCAGGCGCTTGTCGCGGTTACGGCTCTGACGGGCGATCTGGTCGAGCAGTTCAGGATCATGCACACGCTCCAGTGCCGCCAGCCGCAGGTCTGGATGGGAATTCCGAATGGCGATGTCGGCCAGTGCGGGCTCCAGGTCAATCCGCTCCAGCGCCGCCAGCCGCAATTCGGGTTCGGTGGCGTGTTGCAGTAAAAATTCCACTAGGTTAGTGTCCGGATCGCACCGCAGTCGTTCCAGGCGGCTGGCCAGCGTCGGGCCGCCGGCAACTTTGCCGGCCAACAGAGAGTAGTAGCGCGCCCGGGCGGCATCCAGAATGTCCGCGTCAGTATCTTCGTCGGCGATGCGGCGCAACAGGTCGAGATCGTCAAGCCGCTCCAGCGCGGCGCGGCGAACGGCTGGATCGGGGTCCCGCCGAGCCAGATCAAGCAGTTTTGGATCACTGCTGTCCAGATCCCGCAGGGACTGCTTACGGGTTTCGGGGTTGGCTTGTTGCCACTTGGGCTTGAGAAAACGGCTCAGGATCATAAGGAGATCGATATGGCTCGGGGGTGGGGTGAAACTCTGCCGGCTCGGATTGATTCGATTGATATCCGGCAGATAATTTTACCGCTCACTTTAGCATACCGGCTCGGGGTTGTTGCCGCGACGCGAGGGTATGGCCGTGTGCAACATGGGCGTGCCGACTCGCGACGACCGGCAGGCTATCGCCGAGCGGTTGGGGGAAAGCGAGCGCTGCATTCAAGTCATCGCCAATGATCGGAAGACGGCCGCGATGACCGTCCACGCGGAGAAGGAGGAGAGAGACGATCTAAAAATGATCAACGGTATCGGCCCGGTGCTGGAAGGCAAGCTGAATGCCACCGGTTTTTGTGCCTACCGGCAGATCGCCAATTTGACCGATACCGATGTTAATAGCGTGGACGCCGAAGTGATCCACCTCAGCGGTCGGATGCACCCGCGACGGCTGGATCGGCCAAACCTAAGGTGTTACACGCTCGAAAATACGGGGACGGAGCACCCTAATGCCTGATCCGAAGGAGCGGCGGTCTTGGGCGGAACAACTTTTCCCACTTGAGTCAGCCCGAGCGGCGAGGGAATCAGGGCCGCCACGCCATAAGGCCGGGCGGTCCCATGTGGCTGAGCGGTTTCAGGCGTTGAGGTCGGGAATGAGTCTGCTTTCCAGATGTGCGATCATGTCCTTGAGCATAAGCTTACGCTTCTTCAATCGCTTCAATTCAAGCTCGTCGACAAGCGGGTCCTTGGCTAGGCGGGCGATCACATCGTCTAGATCGCGATGCTCTGTCCGCAGCTCGACGAGCCGGTGTTTGTAGTGTTCAATGTCATTGGTCTCCAATGTGGGTTCTCCGAAGAAGGGCGGTTTTTCTGTCCGGTGCAGCAAGCTGGGATCGGGCGGGTTCCCGACGCGCGGCGCCGACCGTGGTCACAAGCGGGGAGTCTAGCCCTACGCTGAACGACCGGCAAGGTATCGACTTGGCGCAACCTCGTTAATTTCAGGTAAAGTCAGCGCGCTGGACACGGTTTTCGAGGTGACAGGGCGATGACGGTTGCAGTCAAGAAACAGCAGATCAATTTCAACAAACTTCAGAAGCGGCTGCGGCGGAACGTCGGCCAGGCGATTCAGGATTTCAACATGATTGAGGACGGCGACCGGGTGATGGTCTGCCTGTCCGGCGGTAAGGATTCCTTTGTCATGCTCGACATCCTGCGCAAGCTGCGGGCGCGGGCGCCGGTGCGCTTCGAGCTGGTCGCGGTCAATCTCGATCAGAAGCAGCCCGGTTTCCCCGAGCACGTATTGCCGGAATATCTCCAAGGCATTGGTGTGCCGTTCCACATCATCGAGCAGGATACCTACAGCGTGGTCAAGCGGGTGGTGCCGGAAGGAAAGACCACCTGCGGGTTGTGTTCGCGGTTGCGGCGCGGGGTCCTGTATACCTTCGCCAAGGAACACGGTATGACCCGGATTGCGCTGGGGCATCACCGCGACGATATTCTGGAAACCCTGTTTTTGAATCTGTTCCACGGCGGTAAGCTCAAGGCCATGCCCCCCAAACTGCTGAGCGACGATGGCCAGCATGTGGTGATTCGGCCGTTGGCTTATTGCCGGGAGCGTGACCTCGCCGCCTATGCCGAGGCTCGGCAATTTCCGATCATTCCCTGCAACCTGTGTGGCTCGCAACCCAAGCTACAACGCCAGGCGATCAAAGCCATGTTGCAGCAGTGGGAAAAGCAGTTTCCGGGACGGATCGAGAACCTCTTTGCCGCGCTGCGGAACGTGGCGCCTTCGCATCTGGCCGATACGGAGTTATTCGATTTCGCCGGGTTGGGTACGCGCAACGGTAGCCGGACGCCGGAGTGGTTGCCCGGCGGAGGTGATGGCGCCGCAGAATGGGATGTGGTGGACGATGAGGAGTCGTCGGTCAAGATGAATGCGAAACCGCACGTCAAGGAAGTATGCCTGCCCTTGCCGACCACGCGGCGGGTTTGACGCTATTTGAAATTCGCTGCTATGTTTCATCCATCGATTTGTAATACGCCGGCTTTGCTGGATCGCATCTTTCCCTCCGCGCTAGCCGGCCTCACACGAGGAGATCACACAAGATGAAGCAGCACTTGTTGGCGTTGGTCGCGGCGGCAGTCCTGGTCGTGGGCGGCGCAACCGCGCAGGCGGCTGATACCGTCAAAATCGGCCTGATGGCGCCGTTGACCGGGTCCTGGGCTAGCGAGGGCCAGGGCATGAAGAAGATCGTTGAACTGCTGGCCGAGCAGCAAAACGCCAAGGGCGGTGTGTTGGGGAAAAAGATTGTGGTGGTGACCGAGGACGACGGTGGCGATCCGCGTACCGCCTCGCTGGCCGCGCAACGCTTGACCACCCAGGGCGTGGTGGCGGTGGTCGGTACTTACGGCTCTTCGGTGACCGAAGCCAGCCAGGCGATTTACGATGAAGTCAAGTTGCCCCAGATCGCCAACGGCTCCACCGCCATCCGCTTGACCGAAAAAGGCTTCAAGCATTTTTTCCGCACCGCACCGCGCGACGACGAGCAGGGTCGCATGGCGGCGCAGACCATCGACAAGCTGGGTTTCAAGAAGATCGCTATCCTGCACGACAATACCTCCTATGCCAAGGGCTTGGCGGATGAAGCCAATGCTCTGCTGAAGAGTCAGGGTGCGGAGGTGGTGTTTTTCGATGCGCTGACCCCCGGTGAACGCGATTACACCGCCATTTTGACCAAGCTGAAGGGCGCCAATCCCGATGTGGTGCTGTTTACCGGCTACTATCCCGAAGCCGGCCTGCTCCTGCGACAGAAGAAGGACATGAGCTGGAAGGTGCCATTTCTGGGCGGCGACGCCACCAACAATGTCGACTTGGTTAAGATCGCCGGCAAGGGAGCCGCCGAAGGTTTTTATTTCCTCAGCCCGCCGCAGCCGCAAGATCTGGATACGCCGGACGCGGCGGCATTTCTGGCCGATTACCAGAAAAAATATAATGAGTTACCTCCCTCGATCTGGGCGATGCTGGCCGGGGATGGTTTCCGGGTGATGGTGGCCGGTATCGCGGGCGCCAAGTCTACCGATGGCGACAAGATTGCTGAATACCTGCACCAGAATCTCAAGGATTATCCTGGCTTGAGCGGGCCGATCTCCTTTGATGCCAAGGGCGACCGCGAGGGCGAGGTGTACCGGGTCTACAAGGTGGATGCCGAAGGCAATTTCGTATTGCAGAAGCTGTAAGTCTCTGGCGCGGTTCCTTCCCAGGATGGAGGGAACCCGCCGTGAGCGCGTAAGTACTGGCAGGCAACTCGATGCTCCTTTCCCTCCAGCTCAAGTCCCGGCGACCTCGTGGAAGAATTTCTCCAGCAATTGACTAATGGTTTGGCCGTGGGCGGCATCTACGCCCTGATCGCCTTGGGCTACACCATGGTTTACGGTGTGCTCAAACTGATCAACTTCGCCCACGGCGACCTGTTTACTTACGGGGCCTACCTGGGGTTGACTCTGTTGACTTCGCTGGCGCTCACCGACCGCTTGGGTTTTGCCCTGGGCGTGTTGGTGCTGGTGCTGATGGTGATGGGGCTGGTGGCGGTGCTGGGCGCGATTCTGGAGCGGGCCGCGTATCGTCCCTTGCGGGAGTCACCCCGCTTGTCGGCGGTGGTGTCGGCGCTGGGCGCGTCGATCTTCCTGCAAAATGCGTTGATGCTGCTTTACGGCGCACGCTTCCAGGTCTATCCCAACATCCTGCCCGCCACCACGCTGAATGTGTTCGGCCTGTATCTGCCGTTGATGCGGGTGCTGATCGTGCTGGCTTCGGTGCTGATGATGGCCGTGCTGTACCTGTTCATCCAGAAGACCCGGATCGGGGCCGCCATCCGTGCGGCGGCGATCGATCAGGGTGCGGCGCGACTGATGGGTATCGACGTGAACCGGGTGATCCTGCTGGTGTTTCTGATGGGGCCGGCGCTGGGTGGAACCGCTGGGCTGATGGTGGGGCTGTACTACGGCCAGATCAATTTCACCATGGGCTGGGTCTACGGTATGAAAGCCTTCACCGCCGCGATTCTGGGCGGTATCGGCAACATCCCCGGCGCGATGGTGGGTGGGCTGTTGCTGGGTGTGATCGAGGCGCTCGGCGCGGCCTATATTTCCATTGCCTGGAAGGATGCCATTGCCTTCCTGGTATTGATCCTGATCCTGATCGTTCGACCCACCGGTTTGCTGGGCGAACGGGTGGCGGACAAGGTATGAAGGGGACAGGGGGAA
>JBATDL010000743.1:0-4319 GCA_049663445.1 Candidatus Competibacter sp. | reverse complement strand
TCCTTGGCCTGCTGGCGCAATTTGTCGATCTGCTCGCTCAATTCCTCAATCTGCGCCTCGACCTGCTCGCGAACGTCCGCCTTTTTCTCACCCTTGATCGATGCCCGGAGTTCCTTGAGCTGTTCGTTGAGGGAAGCCGCTTGGTTGTTCAGCGCCTCGGCCTTGTCCCAATGCGGCTGAGCCTTGGCGGTGGCGTCCTCCTTGAGCTTCCTGAAATCCACCTTCCAGGCTTGTTCGGTCTCCACCCGATCCTTGAAGCCGTCGGATTCCGTGCCCCACCAGTCGGCGATGGGCTGGAGTTCCTCGACCCGCAGCGGCTTGGTTTTGGAATAACTCTTCACGCCTTGCGGATAGCGGTGCTCGTAGAACCAGAGGGTGTCGGTCGGCTTGCCTTTGGTGAAGAACAGCAGATTGGTCTTGATGCCGGTGTAGGGATTGAAAACGCCATTGGGCAGGCGAACGATGGTATGCAGGTGGCACTCCCGCATCAGCAGCTCCTTGATCTTGGCCTTCACGCCTTCGCCAAACAGCGTACCGTCCGGCAGGACCACCGCGCCGCGCCCGCCCTGATCCTTGAGCAACTTCTTGACGATCAGCACCAGGAACATGTCGGCGGTCTCCTTCGTCTGGATGTCGGAAGGAAAATCGGTGCCGACGCCATCGTCTTCCATGCCACCAAAAGGCGGATTGGTGATGACGCAATCCACCCGTTCGGAGCGCTGCCAATCGTTCCAGCCCTTCGCAAGCGTGTTGCGGTGTTCGATCATGCTCGGCACTTCGATGCCGTGCAGCAGCATGTTGGTGGTGCAGAGCAGGTGAGGTAGTTGCTTCTTCTCGATCCCGCGAATGCACTGGGCAACCGCTTTCCGGTCCTCAACGCTGGACTCTTCGGTAATCTGCTTTTCGAAATGGTCGATGGTGGCGGTGAGGAAGCCGCCGGTGCCGCAAGCCGGATCGAGAACCACCTCGCGCCGTTCCAGGTTGGGATCGATCATCCGCACCATGAACTCGGTCACGGCACGCGGCGTGTAGAACTCGCCGGCGTTACCGGCGCTGCGCAAATCGTTGAGAATCTGCTCGTAAATGCCGCCAAGCTGACCACGGGCCTTGATGTCGTGAAAGTTGATGGCCTCGTCGAGCTTCTCGATGACGCCCAGCATCAGGGTGCCGGATTTCATGTAATTGTTGGCATCGACGAAGACCCCGCGAACCACCTTGGCCCTGGGGTCGTTGTCGATGGGCAGCTCCTTCAGCCCTGGAAAGACCCGATTATTGACGTAGGCAATCAGTTCGTTGGGGGATTTTTGGGGCTTGCCGTCCTTGTAGGCGGCCCAGTGACGCCAGCGGCATCGGTCGGGGAGCGGGGACTGGTAAATTTCGCCTCGATCTTCGGCATCGTCTTCCCAGGTTTCTTCGCACTGGTCGAAGATTTTCAGGAACAGCATCCAGGTCAGTTGGCCGATGCGCTGGGCGTCGCCGTCCACGCCGTCGTCCTTGCGCATGATGTCCTGGATGGATTTGATAGTGCTGCTGAGATTCATGAGGTGGTGGATTCCGGGCGCCGCATCAAGCGGTTAGTTTTTCGTAGATGGCTCGTTCCAACTCGGTCAGAGCTTGGGAATAGCGCTCGTTGCCGCCGAAGATGCCCCGCCGAATTTGGGTTTTACTGCCTATTTTATTGAAAGGCGGCAGTTCCAGGATCTTCGGATCTTCGATATCGGTGATGCCGTGGTCCGTGTACTTTTCCAGCAGGGCTTCGAGGACGGCGCGGGCTTCGTCTCCATACTTCCCGAAGTAGTTTCGCTTCCTGACGTTGTTGGCGCGTTCCCGCCGGCTCAGTGGCGGTTGGTCGAAAGCGATGTGGGCGATCAGGTCAAAGGCGTCAATTACCTCTCCTTGAGGAACCGCTTCCCTGAGCACTTCCAATGGGATGCCCTGTTCCCGCAACTCGTCAATGACCGCCTGCTTGCGCTCGGCTTCGGTCCAGCGGCGCAGGAAGTCGTCGAGAGAGGCAAATTCGCGGCGGAGGGATTGCCTGATCTCCGCCTTGAGCGGGACGCGGTAGTTTTCGGCGACCAATTTGCCGTTGGCGTCCAGATATTGGGAGCGCTCGATGGCGATGCGCACATCGACATCCTCGATGGTGTAGCGGGTTCGGCCGCTGGTCAAATCGTCGCTGCCTGGGTCCGCATCGTCGCCATGACCCTGATTCGGGTCGTCGTCGTAGACACCTCGATCATCTTTCACCGCAGGACCGTCGGTGGTCGCCGCCTCTTCCGGGGGAACGATGGATTCACCCGGTTTCGGCTCGTACACCGTCACCGGCTCGCCATCGAACTCCGGGTCCTGAAACAGCCGGGTCGCGCCCTTGAAGTCCATGATGGTGAAGTAGAGCTTGTTGTAGTCCTCGCGAATCCGCGTACCGCGTCCAACGATCTGTTTAAATTGCGTAATGGAAATGATGGTCTGGTCGAGCACGATCAGCTTGCAGGTCTTGGCGTCAACGCCGGTGGACAGCAACTTGGAGGTGGTGGCGATGACCGGATAGGGTTCATCGTTGTCGATGAAGTAGGACAGCTGCGCCTTGCCTTCCTGGTCATCGCCGGTGATGCGGACCACATAGCGGCGGTTGCTCGCGGCTTCGGGAATGAGCTTGACCAGCTCTTGGCGCATGCGCTCGGCGTGCGGTTGGTCGTCACAGAAGACAATCGTTTTGGCCATCGGATCGGTGGCTTTGAGGTATTCCCAAACCCGCCGAGCGACCAACTCGGTGCGCTGGGTGAGAATGAGATTTCGGTCGAAGTCCTGGGTATGGTACTGGCGCTGTTCGACAAGCTGGCCGTCCCGGTCGGTTTTGCCCTGCTCCGGGGTGTAGCCAAGAGCGTCGACATCGGTAACGACACGGATGACCTTGTAGGGCGCCAGGAAGCCGTCTTCGATGCCCTGCTTCAACGAGTAGATGTAGATCGGGTTGCCGAAGTATTTGAGGTTGAACTCCGGGTCCTTGATCTGGGTTTCGCCTTTTTCCGGCTTCTTTTCCTTGGGCGTGGCCGTCATGCCGAGATGGGTAGCGTCGGCAAAATAGTCCAGCACTTCGCGCCACGCTGAATCGTCGGCGGCGCTGCCCCGGTGGCACTCGTCGATGACGATCAAATCGAAAAAGTCCGCCGGAAATTGCCGGTAGATCTGCTTCCATTCTTCCGTCCCGGTGACGGCTTGATAGAGGCAGAGGTAAATCTCGTAGTTCTTCTTGACGGTGCGGTTGCTGATCTTGTGCATCACCTCGCCAAAGGGGGCGAAATCCTGCTGGATGGTCTGGTCGATGAGGATGTTGCGGTCAGCGAGGAAGAGAATGCGTTTCTTTTCCTTGGCCTTCCACAGCCGCCAGATGATCTGAAAGGCGGTATAGGTTTTACCGGTGCCGGTGGCCATGACCAGCAGGATGCGTTGCTGGCCTTTGGCGATGGCTTCCAGGGTACGGTTGATCGCAACGCGCTGGTAATAGCGTGGCTCCTTGCCGCTGCCGTCGGTGTGGTAGGGCTGGGCGACGAGTTTTTTCTGCGGTTCCGATTCGATGCCCTTCCATTGCCGGTAAATGGCCCAGAGATCGTCGTAGGTGGGGAAGTTTTCAAGCGAGAGTTCACGCTCGGTCGGCTGGGTGAGCCCGCTGCGGTCGTGTAGTAGGAAGCCATCACCGTTGGAGCTGATCACGATGGGAACGTCGAGCATTTCCGCGTAATCGAGTGCCTGTTGCATGCCGTGGCCCACATCGTAGATAGCCCGTTTGGCTTCGATGACGGCGATGGGGAGGTTGCCTTTGGCGTATAGAACGTAGTCCGCCCGCTTTGGGCCTCCCTTGGCCTCGGGGTTTTGCAGGCGGGACGCCAGCTTGCCGCGCACGATGACCCGCCCGTCGGTCAACTTTACCTCTTCGCGAAATTGACGGTGCTCCCATCCAGCCGCGATGAGTGCCGGGGTGATGAACTTGGTGCAGATGTCGCGCTCGCTGAGATCCTTTTTGTTCATGCAGATAACAGCCTTAAGAGCTATTCGATGAGTGTGACCATAGTACATGACCACGCCCACGAAACAGCCGCTTAAGCGTCAATACATGCCCTCACCGAAGGGCTGGATCGACGGTGAGAAGAAATGCGACCGATGGGGAGCACGCTCTATGAATTAAGAGCGCCTGGCTTTATGAGGCGTTTGAGCCACGGCTTTGTGGCATCAGTGTCTGAAGGGATTCCAGACCCGCATCGAACCGATCTTCCAACCGTCCTGAAGATCTTCCGTCACGAGCAGATCCACCCTTTCAGCCA
>JBATDL010000742.1:0-3684 GCA_049663445.1 Candidatus Competibacter sp. | reverse complement strand
AGATGCACGGCTTTCAAACCACTGCCGCAGACCTTGTTGATGTTCAGACAGGGCACTTCGATGGGGAGTCCGGCGTTCAGCGCTGCGGTGCGGGCCGGGTTTTGGCCGGTGCCGGCGGTCAGCACTTGGCCAAGGATCACTTCGTCGATCTGTTCTGGTGTAATCCCGGTTTTCCCGAGCAGACCCTGGATAATCTTGGCGCCCAGAATATTGGCTGGGACCGTCGATAGTGAACCCATGAAGTTGCCGATCGCGGTCCTGGCGGCGGCAACGATGACCACATCTTCCATCGAGTTAACCTCCAGATAGCCTTATATTATGTTGAAATCGCCATGCGCTGGCGAGAGACGACTCGCGCCGCGCGCCAGCAGCATCATGCGGGTGCAAAAAATAAAGAAGTAGCGAGAGGAACGTTCAAAGCTGTAATGATGCAAATTGCGACCGGTGACAATGGCGGGAACCCTACTCTCGACTGATTTGAGCGCAACATATTGGAGCTTGCCATAATTCTTGTCAACCGATTCTGGCATTGCAGCATCGGGCGGTTGTGCGGCATGGCATCGGTCCCCAGCGTTTCAAGGCGAGCCGGACTGTGGGGTAGTGGGCGGTAGCTCGAAATGCACCAACAGGGTCGCCTGCCACAGATTGCAGTTGTCGTCGCTGATCATGAAGAACCGTCGATCCCGATAGCGGGTCAAGCCTTCGAAATTGTCCAGCAGCCAGCCTTGGCTGCTGTCGAGGACTGCTACATTGGCCACCGGTAACGGCGTTTCCCCTCCCGCCGGCGGCAGTTCGGTGCGGCGCAGGCTGATGATCAGGGGCCGCAGAGGGGAGACGAAAGCGCGCTCCAACGTCAGCAGGCTGCCGTCGGGCAGTGCTTCCATGGCGACCAGGGCGCTGCCGGGCGCGGACCCGAGCGGATAGCGCCAGAACCGGCCGTCGCCGGTGAAGAGGCGTATTTGGCCGGCTGGGTCGTCGCGCAATGGTGCCTCGGTTCCGGTCAGCACGCCCCAGCGCGGATCGAGGGTCACCGCTTCCAGTGCTTGATTGATGTCGTGGTAGTTATGTAGATCTCGCAGAAGAGCGGGCAAGGGTTCCTCGCCCCGCCATTGGCCGGTGGGACTGTAACGAACCACGCGCGGCCTGATTTCGAACGAAACCAGCAGTTCGGTATCGCCCGGTATCTGGTTGTCGCCGTTGCGGATGGCCAAGCCCTCGGCATCGTCGAAAGGCTGCCGGACGGGTTGGTCGGATACGTCCAGTAGCGGGTAGGCGGCCACCACTTGCAGCCCGGTCAGTATCCCGCGCGAATCGAACTCCGGCCGTAAATGGAATAGACCGCCGATGTCGGAGATGGCGTACAACAACCCCGCATCTTCGTCCCAGGCCAGGTCGGACAGGCCGCACAACTTCAGGCCGTTGAACTCGGCGCTGGTCAATCGCAACGCACCGAGCCAGCGAATGCCGGCATAGGTATTGCCGGGACCGGACCGATCGGCGAGCGTGATAGGCGTTGCCTGGAATTCCCGGGCGCAAGCGCTTTGCAGGGTGAAAATCAGCACGAGAACCGGGAGCAAGCGGAACATGTGAACTCCAACACGGCAGTGGGACGAGGATTAGGGTGGTCATGCTACCATTTCGGTACCGTATTCAATAAAAACGAGGCAAGGGCCAGCAGCATGAAGGTACCGGTCTGGAATCCAGCGGTTGAGTTTCTGGAGCGGGAGGCGCTCGAGCGCTTGCAACTCGCTAATCTGCGCAAAACGGTGGATTGGGCGCTGAAAACTCCCTTTTACCAGCGGCGGCTGGCCGAGGTTGGCTTACGCCGCCCCGAAGACATCGCCAGCCTGCGCGACCTGCACGGCATCCCCTACACCACGAAGGAGGACCTGCGCGAATCCTACCCTCGCGGCCTGCTGGCGGTCGAGCTGGAGCAGGTGGTGCGGTTGCATACCTCCAGCGGCACCACTGGCATGCCGACCGTGATCTACCATACCCAGGCCGATCTCGACGCTTGGACCGAACTGGTGGCTCGTTGCATCGTCGCTACCGGCGCCAGCCGCCGCGATGTGTTCCAGAATATGACCCAGTACGGGCTATTCACCGGCGGCTTGGGCCTGCATTACGGTGCCGAGAGGGTGGGGATGCTGGTGATCCCGGCCAGCTCCGGCAACACCAGCCGCCAGGTTCAGTTGATGCGGAATTTCCAGACCAGCGTGGTGCATGCTACGCCCAGCTATTTGTTGCATCTGCACGAGGCACTGGCGGGCGAGGACGCTGGCGTTAGTTCGCCGAGCTTGCGCAAAGCGTTCATCGGTGCCGAACCGCACTCGGAGGAAACCCGCCGCAAAATCGAAACGCTGTTCGGTGTCGATGCCTACAACTCCTATGGGTTGAGCGAGATGAACGGTCCCGGCGTGGCGTTCGAATGCCTGTACAAGACCGGCCTGCATCTGTGGGAAGACGCCTACCTGCTAGAAGTGATCGATCCTGACCGCTTGCAACCCTGCGCCGAGGAGGAAACCGGCGAGATCGTGCTGACCACGCTACAGCGACAGGCTACGCCGTTGCTGCGCTACCGTACCCGCGATCTTTCCCATCTGGTCGGCGGTCATTGCTCCTGCGGGCGTAGCCACCGCCGGTTGGCGCGGATCAAGGGACGCAGCGACGACATGCTGATCGTCAACGGGGTTAACATCTTTCCGTCGCAGATCGAGGAGGCGCTGATGAAGGCGCCGGAAGTCGGCACCAATTATCTGATTCAGGTCGAGAAGCGCGGGGCGCTGGACCGGCTGGCGGTCAAGACCGAAATCCACGCTACATTGTTCGCTGGCGATGCGCGCGTGCTGGGTGACTTGCGCGAGCGCATCGCCGAGCAGATCCGTTCCGCTATTCTGGTCAAGCCCTCGGTCGAATTGCACGAACCAGGCAGTCTGCCGGTATCCGAGGGCAAGGCCCGACGGGTGGTGGACTTGCGGCCGGTATTCTAAACGGTGGGGAGGACGAGGAGAGGGCCGAGTAACCCGGCGTGTTTGTGGATGGCCGTTCGGGGCAGGCCGGTACTGCTCAAGGAAAGCGCGTACCGGGTGAAGGCGATCTATATCGGGTTTGTAGCACGACACCGGACCCGGAGCCTAATTGATGTAGAAGATGCTTTTGAGGTACTCCTCGTGGGCGTGGCGCAGGACCACCGCGATCACCGCCGCTACCGGTAGCCCTAGCAGGACGCCGAAGAAGCCGAACAGATGGCCGCCGGCCAGTACTGCGAACAGTACCGCCACGGGGTGCAGGCCGATGCGATCGCCGACCAGCTTTGGGGTCAGCACGAGATCGCTGATCAACTGGCCGACGCCGAACACGATCAGCACCGGAACCACGCTCAGCAGGCTGTGGTACTGGAGGACCGCGATGATGCTGGCGACGCCGATGCCAGTGATCAGGCCCAGGTAAGGCACGAAACTCACTAGTCCGGCCAGCACGCCGATCAGCAGCGAGGATGGCAGCCCGATGACCGCCAGCCCAGTCGAATAGATCACCGTCAGCGCCCCCATGACCACGAACTGGCCGCGCAGGAACGCACCGATCACCTGATCGGATTCTCGCGCCAGTGCGCTGACTATCGCTTCGATGCGCCGTGGCAGCAGGTCGTGAACCCGTGCGACCAGTAGGTCCCAGTCGCGCAGC
>JBATDL010000741.1:0-1520 GCA_049663445.1 Candidatus Competibacter sp. | reverse complement strand
TTTCCAACGGGACCACACCGCCCGCTCCACCGACACCGACCACTGCCCCCATCGCCGAGCCTGTGCCCCGACCGCCAGTTCCGGTCAAGGACACTCTGATGGTTCGCAGCGAGCCGCCGGGGGCGACGATTCGGGTGAACAACGCCTTGCTGGGTTTGGCGCCGCAAGACTTCGTACACCCCGAGGGACGGGTTACGGTAGAGGCGATCCTGGAGGGCTATCAGCCGCGCCAGGAATCGGTCTGGATTATGGCGGGACGACGCAGCGATGTGGTGATCCGGTTGGAGCCGGTCCCGCCGCCAGCGATCATGACGCCGCCGGTTGCCGAATCGCCGCCGGTGGTGGAACCTGCACCGGTTGTAGAGCCGCGCGCCTATCTGACGGTCAAGACCGAACCGCCTGGGGCTCAAGTTCGCGTCATGAACATTGGCCCGGCGTATCGGGACGGGATTGAATTGACGCCGGGCGATTTCGATCTGGAAGTCAGCGCCCCCGGCTATCGAACCTACCGGGCGTGGCGCCATCTGGCGGCGGGAGCGCAAGAACTGCCGATTGCGTTGGCAGCGGAATCACCCGCCACGCCGCCTTCGGATCCGGAAGATGTCGCCCGCCGGCAGCAACTCGATCTCCAATTGGCGGTGGCCAAAAAATTGTTGGAAGCGCGGGAAACGCAAGCGGCGCGGCGGGCTCTGGAGGATGCCAAGGCATCAGATCGGGAAGGACGGGTGGAAGCATTTCGGCGGGAACAGGCCACGATCATGCAAGCAACGGCACTGGCCTTTCTGGAGCAGGGCCAAAGGGCGCTGGCCGAACGGGTAGCGGACGACCTAAGCCAGTGGGACCCGCAAAGCCCCGAATACCTCGCGCTGCGAACGCGCTTGAGCGGCGGACGGTAAGACACCATCCACGAACATGAGGGAGAACATGATGCAAAGCAGGTGGCATTGGATCGGACTGGGGATTGTATTAGGGCTGAGCCACTGGCCGGCATGGAGCGCGGACCCGGACCCGGAAGCGGTGCGGCGGCTGATGGAAAAGTACCGGCGGGAAGCCGAGGCGGAGAAACGCCCCCCGGCCCACAAATCTACGGCCAAGCCGGCGCCAAAACCAACACCCAAGAAGCCGGTGGTCAACTACGATCGTGAAGCCTGGAAATCGGCGGAGAACTGCGGAACGGCGGCGTGTTTCGAGGCCTATCTAGCCGATTATCCGAAGGGGCGGTACGCGAGGATGGCGCGGGCGCGGTTGAAATCGGCATCGGCGCCCCGGACGCCGGCCACCCCCGTAGTCGCGCCCACTGCGCCGTCCCGTTCCTCATTTGAACCGGACCTGGTGCGGATACCGGCGGGCTGCTTTCAGATGGGCAGCCCGGACGGGGAGGAAGGGCGAGATAGTGACGAACGGCAGCATCGAGTTTGCGTGAACAGCTTCGAGATCGGTAAATACGAAGTCACCCAAGGGCAATGGCAAGCGGTGATGGGCGACAACCCATCCTATTTCAAGCACGGCGACGACTACCA
>JBATDL010000740.1:0-3519 GCA_049663445.1 Candidatus Competibacter sp. | reverse complement strand
GGATGCAAGGGTAAATTCAGTGGTTTGAGCCCAGTGCCCTATCGATCGCTTTGGAGTTTAAAAAACAACAGTCCAATCAGCATAATGAGAACGACCCATGATCGGCACGGGACTTTACACCATCGGTGAAGTCGCCACCTTCACCCAAATCCCGGTACGGCAGGTTCGCCGCTGGTTGCGCGGGTACCGGTCTGGCCACCAGACCTACCCACCGTTGTGGGCGTCTGAGTTGAGCGACAGCCCCTTGCCGCAGGCTTTCGGCTTCCACGATCTGCTGGAAGTGCGCGTCGTTCATGCTTTTCGCCGCTATGGCGTCAGCCTGCCCACGATCCGTAAAGCTTGCCAGCACGCCCGCGAGTATTTCGAACGGCCCTATCCCTTCACTTGCCAGCGGTTTTTGACCGACGGCCGCGCCGTGTTCGCCGAAATTCTGGAGCAGAACGGCAACGTCGAAGACACCAAGTTGCTGGACATGGTGCGGAAGCAGTATGTCTTCGAAAAGGTGGTGCGCCCCTCGCTGTACGCCGGCATCGAGTACGATGAAAGCGGCAGCGCAAAACGCTGGTTTCCTGTAGACCGCACGCAACGCATCGTGCTGGACCCCGCACGCAACTTCGGTAAACCGATTCTGAGCGCATCCGGTGTACCCACGGAAGCACTGTTCGCGGCTTATCGGGCGGAGCACGATAGCAGTCGACGGGTGGCGGCAATTTACGAGGTCCCCGTCGCCGATGTCGAAGCCGCGATCCGTTACGAACAACAATTAGGCCAACAACGGCTATCCGCTTGAAGTGCTTTATAGATAACAACCTGCTGCCCTCGCTGGCCAGGGCGCTGGACCTGCTCTCGGCCAACAAGTTTTCCGATCTGGAACAGGTCATCGCCTTGCGAGAAAAGTTTCCAAAGGATACGCCCGACGTGACTTGGATTCAGGCACTCGGCCAGGAAGGCGACTGGTTCATTCTGTCCGCCGATCAATTTCGCAGGCATGGCGATCTGGAGCGCAAGGCATTGCGACAGAGCGGACTGATTGTGTTCCGCCTCAGCAAGTCGTGGTCCTCTCAGCAGTACTGGGAAAAGTGCGCGCACCTGCTCCGCTGGTGGCCACACATTGTGGAGCAGGCCGAGCGCTTGCAGGGCGGCGCGGCGTTCCGAGTCCCTTGGAAGTTGAGCGTCGGCAAACCGAAGTTCGAACAAATTCCGTTCTATAGTCTTCCCAATGCTGATTCGTACATCGCTAGGGCTGCTCGAAAGGATTTAGTCATTAAAACAGTAGGTTACTTGTAAGATATGTCCAGCTCTAGATTGGGACCTCTATAACCTTCAGACGGGTGGCCATTCAACAATAAAGCCATGAACGAACAGGTGAACCGGCGGGACTTGCGCGTGCTCAAGGCTACACCCGATAAGCGATTTAAAGATGCACCTCGACCTCTACCAGGATTTCCAGACTCGGCCAACGGCCGGTGGATTCCTGATTGTCACCCCCCTACGGCACGACGACCAGGATGCCATCGTAGTGTACGGCGACCGTCAACCCGATGGCCGCTGGTGCGTGCATGACAACGGCGACGCCGCGCTACGCTTGATGTTCGACAGCGTGGACTTGGACACCCCTAAAATCCAGACTTGGCTTAAGGAACAGACTGCGCGCGTCAAGTGGAACGATGCGCTGGCCCAACTGGAATGTCCAAATGTTGCCGAGAGCAACCTGACGGTCGCCGTGTTTCAGGTGGCGCAAGCCGCTGCGCAACTCCAGGCGATGACTGCCCTGCGCCAGTCCCGTGAGGAATCCCGCTTCAAGGACGAAGTGATCGGCGTACTCAAGCAGGTGGAACAGGAAACCGGAATAACCGCCTGTTACGACGTGCCTTTCGATCCCGAACGCCTGTTCGTCGCCGATTGCCTCTTCATCGTCAAGCAGCCCGTCGCCATCCTGATTGCCAGCACGACCGAACGCCTGCTGGAAGCGGAACTCGCCTGGTCGCACTTGCGCCGCCTGAGCGATCCAACTCTCGTCGTCGCCGTGATCGAGGATGCCGCCCAAGTCGGTAAAAAGCAGGCGGCGCGCGCCAATTACTTCACCGATAAGGTCTATCCTTATCGGGATTTCGAAACGATCTTCCGCGACGCGATAATGCAGACTTTGCAACCTCGCGCGTCCGTCCCGATGCATTGAGTCTCCAAAGAGCATCACCGCCAGCGCTATATCCGTCTGTTAGCATGGGACTTGGCGCGTTTCCCGACCCGCACGGTCACGAAGTCACCTCGCCTAACCGTGCCAGTAATGCCGCCCGTTCCTGTTCCTCAATGTCCACGGCTTGCCGGTAAACGGCCCAATCCAACCGTGATTCGATACCAACTTGCACGATGGCGGCCAGCGTCGCCGGGTCGAGCGCTTCGGCTTGAGTGGTTTCCATAA
The DNA here is from genome assembly GCA_049663445.1 of Candidatus Competibacter sp. Lineage (GTDB taxonomy): Bacteria > Pseudomonadota > Gammaproteobacteria > Competibacterales > Competibacteraceae > Competibacter. The sequence continues at coordinate 1,097 of JBATDL010000740.1, read as the reverse complement.
GCTGTTTCTTCGCTTGGTGGCTGCTCGCTTTCGGCGGGGCGGTCGGCAAACCATACCGCTGGATATGATCCGGGGTGACGGCCAACCGGACAAATTCAATCGCATCGCCGTAGTACTCGGCAAAGGCGCGTGCATCCTCGGCCAAGGCGTCGAACATACATTCCCCGCTGGGATCGTAATCGCCCACATGCAAGATGGTGGTGCCGCCGAAATGCCGACCGATGTTGTGTTTGACGGTCACCGAATCGAATCCGCCCGATGACTTCACCAGCACGCCGTAATCGCGGGCGACACGCTCCAGTTGGGGAACCATGCCGGCCGCTTCGCACCAAATCACCAACCGCCGAGCTTGTCCGGCTTGCCGGTCACGGCGATACCCACGGGCTCGACCGGCCAGGTCCGCGAGAAACTCGCTGGCATCTCGCCAGTCGTTGCGCAGCGCCAGCCCACCGGTAAACCCATCGTCCCGGATGGTGTTCATCGGGATCAACCGCGCCCGCCGTGCCCGGTTCAGCAGTTCGCCCAGCTTTTCATATTCCCGCTCGCTCTTGTCGAGCAGATCTTTCCCGATCAGCCGATAGAACACCTGCCGCAGGGTCAGCGGCAGATAAGCGTGGTACTCGTTCAGAATCACCCGAACGGCTTCCAACCGAACCAGGGTGCGTTGCTGGGGCTTCCAACCCGCAAACCCGCGTGGCCGACTCATGACCGCACCTCCACCCAGCGACCGTTGATTTTGCCGACCGCACCTTCTTTCACCAGACGCTCCAACACCAGCCGGACCATGACCGGCGATGCGCCCTTGACGTTGCCGACCGTCCGCGTCAGGTCGTCCGGCACAACACCGCCTGGGCAAGCGGATAGCGCGTCGAGAATTCGCGTTGCGAGCGACCGGTACGATGCGCTAGAGCGTTGACCGGTTTGGAGCCTCAAGCGGCCAAACGCGCAATGGGTTCACCATCATTAGCCGCTGTCTGCTGGGAGAGGGCCTGTGCCTGTTCGAGGTTTTGGATCGCACAGACCCGCCGTAAGTGATAGGTGTTTTTGCGGGTACCGCAATACCGGGCCTCATTCCCTTGGCGCTGGCTGACATGGGC
>JBATDL010000739.1:0-1962 GCA_049663445.1 Candidatus Competibacter sp. | reverse complement strand
GACTACGCCGATTCCTCAAGCTGCCGCAACCCTGCCTGTCCCTGCCAATAACCGTCGCAAGCCCCATGCGGCAACGTCGCATTCAGTGTCCGCGCCGCTTCGACTGGATCGCGATCCCCACGCAGACAGGCGGCGAACGCTTCGATAACCGCCTCGGTTCCCTCGACCTGCGGACTGACCCGCAGTACATCCACTTTCAGTTCCCGTAACTCCTCCAGTTCCAACAACAGGTTGCAGGTCTGCGCCGACTGCGTCTGAATGCCGTTGAGCGCCAGGAACGCCTGCCCCTCGCGGGTGCTCACGGTCAAACCCTCCGGGTAATCCAGACAGCGAAAGCGGCAATCATCCTTGGGCAAATCGTGATGGCGGGCGGTAAAGCAGCGAGCCGAATACGCCAGCGGCAAGCGGCCGTAGACGAACACCTCGGTCTCCACTCCCGCCGGGCGCTCCGCCTGCATCGCCGCCAGCGTCTCGGCCGACAGCTCCACCGGCATCACCCAGCGTTTGGCGCCCAAACCGGCCAGGAAGCGCAAAGTCCGGTCGTTATAGACATTGATGCCGGTACCCAACACGAACGATGCACCCCGCGCGGACAGTAACCGCACTGCGCCCATGTCGTTGGCTTCCACAGTGAAGCGACCGTTCTCGCACAAGCGGTGCAGGGCTTTCAGTGCCGATTCGGCCTCCAGTAGCGCCATGGTGGACAGCACCACCTCCTTGCCGGCGGCGCTCAGTCGTTCGGCCAGCGCCAGCCATTCCTCGGTATTCAGCGCGCGGCGCTTGGAGCAGATCGTTTCGCCGAGATACACGATATCGACCGGCGACGCGGCGATCCGCTCGTAGAAATCCAGCAGCGTTTCCTTGGGCCAGTAGTACAGCACCGGTCCCAGCGCCAGTTTTGGCTTGCGTGCTTCAATCGTCATGGCGATGGCTCCTATTGCCAGGTCCGATGATAGGCACCCAGAGTCGTCTGGCGACCCTCGGATACCTTGCCCAGTTCCCGCAGCCATTCCGGTTTGGGCGCGTAAGCGGTCGGACTGCGCCGGCAGGCGTCAATGGCCGCGCGCCAGACCTTGGTGACCTGGGTCACGTAGGCCGGACTGCGCTGGCGACCCTCGATCTTGATCGCGGCAATACCCATGTCTTGCAACTCCGGCAGCAATGCCAGCGTATTGAGGCTGGTCGGTTCCTCAATGGCGTAATAGGTCTGATCCGCCACCGTGAACCGGCCCTTGCACAGGGTCGGATAGCCGGCCGGCTCACCCGGCGCGTGGCGGTCGATCAGCAAGCCACTCAACCGGGTTTCCAGGCCGCGCGGCGTTTCTTCCCAGCGCACCGCCTTGGCCGGCGAGCAGACCCCGCACATGTTGGGCGATTCGCCAGTGACGTAGGACGACAGCAGACAACGGCCCTCGACCATGATGCACAGCCCGCCAAAGCCGAACACTTCAAGATCCACCGGGCTGTTTTCCAGTACATGGCGAACTTGCGGTAGGGAGAGAACGCGCGGCAGCACCACCCGGCGGATGCCGAAGTGCTCGTGGTAGAAGCGAATGGCTTCGTAATTGGTGGCGGAACCCTGCACCGACAAATGCAGCGGCAGGTTGGGATGCCGGCGGTGGGCGTAGTCCAGTACGCTGATGTCGGCGGCGATCACCGCGTCCACCCCCAAGTCCGCCGCTTGATCCACCGCCCGCTGCCAGCGCTCCCAACCGGACGGTTGCGGGAAGGTGTTGAGAGCGACAAACACCCGCCGACCCTTGGCATGGGCGTATTGCACCCCCTGCGCGGCGGTTTTGGCGTCGAAGTTCAGGCCGGGAAAATGGCGGGCGTTGGTGTCGTCGCGGAAGCCGATGTAAACCGAATCGGCCCCATGATCGACAGCAGTTTTCAGCGAGGGCAGATTGCCAGCGGGACAGACCAGTTCCAGCGGTTTTGACGGAGTGGATACAGTAGGCATGG
>JBATDL010000738.1:0-1914 GCA_049663445.1 Candidatus Competibacter sp. | reverse complement strand
GTATAGTCCCAGGCTCCAGCGCGGCCGATCTTCCTTGGGGTACTGCCGGCCCAGGGTCCGCAGGATCACCGCGCCCGGTGTTTGCTCAAGGGCTTGAGCCAGCATGTGCCGGGCGCGCGCTTCCTTGGTGGGGCCGAGGGCATTATGCAGCCATTCCGGCGCTTCGGAAGTACGGTCGGTGAAGGTTGGTTCGGCACCGATCCAAATCGCCAGATCGCGGCGTTTGATGAGTTCATCGTGGGAACGAATGGCCTGATCGAAAGCCGGATCGGTTGTTTTCATGGCGCCCATGCTGTCCGGGAACAAATTGGCGAAACAAATTGGCGCGGCATTCTACGAGATTTCAGGCGCGGAGGTCACGGTTATTACCGTCATCGGCTGAATGTGGGCATGTTTGCGGTGTGGGTGGGCGGCCTACGGGTCGGTGGCGGCGCGGCCGATGGCCCAGATTTCGATGTCCACCGCGCCACTGGCCCGTAGAATGCGGGAGCACTCGGCAACGGTGCTGGCGGTGGTGACCACATCGTCCATCAGCGCCACCCGCCGTCCCGACAGAGGCCGGTCGGCGACGAACGCCCCCCGCAGGTTGCCATGGCGACGGGCGGCGTCTAATTGAGTTTGCGGGGTGGTGTGGCGCATGCGGCGCAAGCCGTCGATCAGCAGCGGCACGCGGAAGCGGCGGGCGCTGGGGCGCGCCAATTCCAGTGCCTGATTGAAGCCGCGCTCCCGCAGGCGTAGCGGATGCAGCGGTACCGGAATGATACAATCGGGCAGTGGCGCGTCCCGCTCGGCCAGCGCTGCCGCGAACATCTCGCCCAGCAGTCGGGCATGACTCAGCCGGCGATTGAATTTCAGTCCGAGAATTAAAAAATCCACCGGTGGCCGATAGCGAAAGGGTACGAAGGCGCGGTCGAAGCTGAAAGATCGCACCCGGCAGTGCTCGCAATCTCCATCGAAGCCTGGCGCCAGCGGCAGGGCGCAACCTGGACAGGCCCGTGTGTTGCGCGGCAGCTCGGCGTTGCAGCCGACACACAGATCGCGGTCGGCCGCGCCGGCGGCCCCGCACAGTAGACAGATCGGTGGTAGAAGCCCGTACTGTAGAGCGCGCAGCCAGGCGAAGGTCATGGCGCGCTGCTTTGGGTTGAGCGCGCTGTGGCAGGTTCCCGGAACTGGCTGGTTTTCCGGCAAGGTTCGGGTCTATTGGTTATGAAAAGGGTGTTGCGATGCATATCCTGGAGCAAAGCGAAAATACCGTTATTGGCAAGGTGGCGCGCGGCTCGTCCGCCAGGCGGGCTTCCGCTCTGATGAACTACGGCAACCTGATTGCGATTCTAGTACCGTTTCCCCTGTTGATTTTCTGGTTCGGCGCTTCGATGCTGGTGTACGCGATGAATCGCCATCATCCCAACCCGAAGGTGGGGCATTACACCCAGCAGGCAGCCTATCGCTTTTATGGCGTCACCGGCTTTTTTGTCGTGATCGCGACTTTTATTCCTGGCGGCGGCTGGATCTGGCATCTGATCGCCTGGGTTTTGGCGGCGCTGGTTTTGATCCCCTGGTCCATTATGGACTTACGGCATATTCACCGCGATGAGTGGGTGGATATTCCCCTGGATGATGCAGGCCATCCGCTGTCCGACGCCGTCGTGTCCCACCAGGGAGGCTGACTCCAGCCGTCGGCCCCGTCTCCCAGCGGGATCGGTGCGGCGATAGCCGCCTGGATTTTTCAGGAAGCGACCACCATGAACGATATGATTCTTTCACTGGAAACTATCGGCCTGCCGGCGTTCCTGCAGGAGCTTGGCAGCGTCGTGATCGCGTTGCTGGACGAAAATTGTCGCATTTTGGCCGCTAACCGCAGCTTCCTGCGGCTGGTGCCGCCATCGGAAACGGCTGGCCAAGCCTGGGATGCGC
>JBATDL010000737.1:0-3294 GCA_049663445.1 Candidatus Competibacter sp. | reverse complement strand
CGAACGCGCTCCCGTTCCCACTCGTTGGCCTCCAGGGTGGGCATCGCATTGCCTTCCTCATCGAAAGCCAGCAAATCCACATCGGTCTGCCGGATCGGGTCGAGCAGATAGTAGGTCTCGGATTCCTCGCAGCGGGCGCAAAACAGTGAACAGCGCGAATCGTTGTGGAGCGGGAACCATCCGCCCTTCTTTCGGTTCGGCACATTGCCAGCCGCGCGGAAATTGCTGTAGTCGAAAGCCAGCCACCAATAGCCATCCCTGATGCTGCCGTCGAGTTCCTTGGCCTCCTTCTTCGGGCGAAAGTGCTCGACGTCGGTATGCGAGCAAATATCCCGGCCTTCGGTAAACCAGCATTTGCCGTGCGACAGCGCGAAAAGCCACGGTTTTAGTTTTGTCCAGTGCCCGCTGTGGTCGTCGATGAACTGGTTGCGCTTCTTGATCTTTTCTTCGGCTTCCGTCGCTTTTCCGTCGCTCCGTAATCTTTCCGCCTCTTGGTTCAGGCGGGTCATTTCATCCAACAATCGCTTGGATTCGTTCAGCCAGTCTTGCCACTGTTGTTCCGTCCATCCCGGCCAGTCATTGACGGGTTCAGTGGGTTTTTTGTTCTGAAAATCGATCCATCTCACTTCGCAGCCTCCTCCGCGAGGACCTTGTCGATGAATTCATCGGCGATGGCGTCCTGTTCCCCCTGTTCTTCCGGGGTCAGCGTTTGCTGGTGGAACTGGGTGTGTTTCGCCATTTTCCGCACGAACAGCGCGTAGTACGGGTCTTTGAAATCCTTGGCAAATCCGAGATCGGCCAGCTCGTCGCTGAGCCGCGCCATTTCCGCATCTTCCGCTTTCGTTCGCTCGTCACCCTTGGCGTAGAGGACGTTTCTGCGATCCAGACGGCGCAGCGTTTCGTTATCCACGGTCGAACGCAAACCGAACAGTTCGCTTTTCAGCAGGCCGGCAAAGCCCATGCCTTGCGGGTCGATGTCCGGTTCGGCGACCTCTACGGAGCCGGTCTGGGTCTTGCGCAGAATCCGCACCTGCTCCTTGCGCAGACTACCGATCATGATTGGATCGTGGGTGGTGACGATGATCTGGGAATCGCCCATTGCGGTTTGGTCCTGAAGTTTGACGACCTTCTCGATCTCGTCGAAGTAGCGCAGCTTCCAGATGGGGTTGAGATGGGTGTCCGGTTCGTCGAGAAGAAACAGGGATTGGTCTTCCTGAGTGAAGCGCATCAGGCCCAGGACGTTGAGGAGTTGTTGCTCGCCTTCGGAAAGCTGGGTGAAGTTGATGTTGCCGGCCACGTCCCGGTGTTTGACGTTGATGCGGACCTCGTCGATCAGGTCGGAGATGTAGGTGCTTTCCAGATATTTGAACAGCCGGGCCGGTTCGCCGATCTTGTCGGCCAGCCGCTGGAGGGCGGCCTTGTCGGGAACGAAGAGATACAGCAGATCCTGCTTCTCTTTTCTGCCCCGGAAGTCCAGCAACCGATTTTCGGAGTGGTCGATGGGGGCGATGGCGACCTGCCACAGTTCGTCGAGAAATTCCCGGACGATGCCTCGGGCGTACCAGAAGCGGCTATCGCCATCGCGGAGAACCTCGTCGGACAAATCTGCCTTGAACCAGCACGGGCGCTTCAGGACGAAGAGCACGGAATCCAGCGCTTCGATGTTGAGATCCGAGAGGATGCGCCGGCATTCCTCGTCTTCCTTGAGCAGGTAGGCGAGCAGGACGAATTGGCTGTAGGCGGTGCGGCAATAGAAAAGGCGGCGCATCAGTTCATCGCTGCCGCTGTTGAGAGCGTCGATGAAGCGTTGCTGGTGCTGCTGGAACAGGGCTTCGATCCGCTCGTTGCGCCCGGAGTAGTAGGCGAAGACGTGGGAGGGGAGGAACTTGCGGGCGTGCCGTTGCAGGTGCGAGAGGGCGAATTCCCTGGGTTGATCGGTGTCCCGTTCGGTGATGGTGACCTTGCCTTTCTCCCCCATCGCATCGACCTGGATGCGGTGGCCCCGGCAAACGTAGTCGAGTTGGTAGGCGAATTCGGTCTTCTGGTTCAGGTCGAGGTCGCGGAAGATGGTGACGATGGCCTCGATCATGTTTGATTTGCCGGAGCCGTTCTGACCGATGACGGCGTGGCTTTTGAATGGACGTTCAGCGCCGTCGGCGTCGGTGGCCGCGTTGGTGAAGGTGATCTCGAAATCCCGCAGGTTGCGGAAGTTTTGAATTTTGAGGCGTTCGAGTTGCATCAGTCGGCTTCGATTTCTTTCATCACGGCCTTTTCGGGTTCGATGATCCAGCCGTTGGCCATTTCGGTTCTGAGTTGCTGGTAGAAGGCGTCGATCTCCAAACCCGACCGTTGCCAGAGAGCCTTGGCGGGAAGTTCGCCGTTATGCTCGGTGAGGAGTTTGGTTAAGGGCGCTGGATCGGCGGCGTTCGGCGTGTTCTTGGTCTGAAGGCGGGAGACCAGTTCTGTTTTGGGCGCTTTCATTTTTTCTGGCTCCTTGATCTCCGCACCGGTGATGGCGGCGACAACAGCTTGGGCGAAGGCTTGGGCGAGTTCGTATTTTTTTGCTTGTTGTTTTTCCAGTTTGTCGATCAATGCCATCAGTTGATCGACTGTGGCGACAATGCGGTGTTGTTCGGCGAGTGGTGGAACTGCAATTGGGAGTTGCTTTAACTTTGCCGCTTTGATTCCTTTTGCAGTCATGCCAGTCCCATTCTTGTCTAGGACGAACTGAAATTGGTCGCTCAATATTTGCATGACCAAAAATGATGGTTCGAGTGCGCCATAACTCCGAAAGCAAATCACACGCTGAGCCAAAGCAAAACACTCTGTTAAATTCACAACTGCTGCATTACCCATCGGTGCCTCAGTTGTAAAAAGAACATCGCCGATTTTTGGAAAGCCACGAGTCATCCAATCATGGTAGTCCTGCTCGGATAAAAACTCTTCCGGAGATAGGTTTATCTCTCCTCTTCTCACGTTTTTTGCCGTCAATAGCCGGACTCCGCTCGACAGCTTGGTAGGTGTCTTGCCCCTGTAGTCGATAAATAGCACAAGATCGGCTAAGGCACGCCATGACCATGTATCTGCAATTTCCCATTGATCACCCGTAGAGATTAATGGCAGCTTCGAGGTTTCCGCTCGTCTGTCGCTTTTAGCCGTTGCTTCTCTCCTCTTATCACTCTGCGCTAAAAGACACTCGACATCTTCATCCTCTGGGTTTTGTTGGACAAGTTTTCCTTGGATAGCAAGGCTGAGAATAGTCTTCCGAAGTTCATCGGTAGAGACAGTTCCAAT
>JBATDL010000736.1:0-2472 GCA_049663445.1 Candidatus Competibacter sp. | reverse complement strand
TGGTGGGGCTGAGCGTGGACAACACCCGGTTGAAGCATTTCGAGGTGGCAATCGAGCGGGGCGAGCTGTTGATGATGATCGACGTACCGCGCGACCGGGTGGCGCAAATCACCGAACTGGTGTCAACCCACCATCCGGAGGCGCATCCCGAAGGCACGGAACCGACCATCCCCGCTTTTCCGTAAATGGGAGGCGGAGCGGCGTCGACCCGGCGGTTGGCCCGACAAGAAGCTCAGCGTGCGATGGGTGAGACGCCGATCAGCCAAATATGCAACCGGAGGACGAAAGCGACATAGAGCGCCAGACCGCCGGCCACGGCGATCAGATCGTTCGCCTTGGAGGGCGGCGTGCCGGGGACCGGCTGCGGCGTGCGGCGCTTCAGCGAAACACGGTCCGCGACGGCCCAAGCCAGGAAAGCGCCGAACAGCAGCACGTCGGCCAGCGTGCCGTTGGCCAACAGATGGGCAACGGCCCAGAGCTTGATGGCCGCCAGCATGGGATGTTTGACGGCGGTCTGGATACGTCCGGGCAGGTAGGCGGCAAGCAACAACGGAAAGACCGGAACCATCAGCAACAGTGCCAGATGACGCAACCACACGGGCGGCCAGTAAAGGACCAGCGGATCGTGGCGGGCCAGGCCGTAACCCCAAACGATCAGCCCGAATCCGATCAGGGCCGCCAGCGAATAGGCCGCTTGCCACGGTCCCTCGCCCAACCTCGCCGCTTGGCGGTCCCGCCAGGGCTCGTTCACTATCGATAGAGAATGCACGGCAAAAAAGATGATCAACCCGAGTAGCAGTACGCCCATCCGTCCGTCCTCGATACGTGGTTCAGGGTGACACCGCCCGACGGTCGCGCGATGACCACCGCCCGATTGGGTGTCCGATCGCTACAGTATCACGCTTAGCGGACCACCGAATGGCGCAATACATTGCGTTCGCTCTAAAACATTAAAGGGGTACAGATATGAACAGGATATCCAGATCATGCTGTTTATGGGTCATTCTTTTGATGATTGGTTTCAATGTCGGCGCCGCGCCGTTGGTGGAACATCGATCCGATGCGAACAGAGTGGAATTCAGGACGGATTCCGCTCCGATCAAGCTGGTAGCCAACCCAGCCTGCGAGCAGTCCTGCCGGGATAACTATGAGGTCTGCAAAAAAGGTTGCGGCGGCTCGAACGCGAGTTGGTGCCAGACCGCTTGCCGGACCCAATATGGGGTTTGCACGAAGCAATGCCGGTAGACGACTTACCACGCACTCAAGGGGGCGAGGGAACTGAACGCTGACACAGCGGATAGGCATGGGGGCTCCGGTATTCCCTCGTGTGTGCTCATGGGCACAGTGGACGGCGGCGATAATTGTCCATATATTTCGTGATATTTCGTGGGCTGGCCAGAACCGCTCTATCCGCCTGACAAAACCGCGCCGAAGATGGGCTTTCGCACCTTGGGCGCTACCCGGCCGCCAGTGCAAGCAACGGTTTTTTGCTCGATAAGAATTGGCGATACCACGCTACCTGGAGCCGCCGCCAGCGAATTTCCTCGGCGCCGGCCACATCCACTTGTTCCCGCTATCGATCCGACCAACAAAGAGTCCGCCGATGTTCAAGAACCTCCGCCTTTGGGCCAACATCATGCTGGGCATGGGGGTGGCCATCACCCTTGCGGTCGCGGCGCTCACCTATGGCAGCCTGCGCAATATGGAGGCAGTGATCGGGGAATCCGAACGGGTGGAGCTGCGTCAGATCTTCGATGCGGTTCTGGTCAACGTGGCGGCGGAAACCCGTCTGGCGGAGGCAATGAGCACTCTGATCGCCAATATCCCGGAGGTGCAGGCCCGATTCGCCGCTGGCGACCGGGAAGGACTGCTAACACAATTGTTGCCCTCCTATAAGGCGCTGGAAGCCGGTTACGGGGTCAGGCAGTTTCAGTTCCACACCCCGCCGGCCACCTCTTTCCTGCGCCTGCACCAACCTGAAAAATACGGTGATGACCTGTCCGGCTTTCGCCACTCGGTGGTGGAGGCCAACACCCAACTGAAGCCGCAGCACGGTTTGGAAAACGGCGTAGCGGGCATGGGAGCTCGCGGCATGGCGCCGGTGTTCCATCAGGGAAGACATTTGGGCACGGTCGAGTTTGGCATGTCTTTCGGTCCATCCTTCTTCACTACCTTCAAAAAGAACCACGATGGCGTGGAGGCGGGGCTGTACACCCTCCGCGATGGCGCCATCGTCACCTTCGCCAGCACTCACGGTGACAAGCCCATACTGGATACCGCCGCCATCGAGGCCGCTTTCGCGGGGAAACCGCAACTGGCCGACACCACGCTCGATGGCACGCCTGTGGCGGTTTACGCCGCCGTAGTGAACGACTACTCTGGCGCGCCACTGGGCGTAATGGAGGTCGCCATGAACCGTACTCACCTCCAACAGGCGCTGCGCCAAGCCACCGACCAGGCATGGCTGGCCGG
>JBATDL010000735.1:0-5492 GCA_049663445.1 Candidatus Competibacter sp. | reverse complement strand
GCTGGGCGAAGGCGCTTTTTCCGGAACGGGCGCCGCCGAGGATGAGCTGTTTCATGTCAAGGGTGGTTTATGCTTTTTTGTCGCGAGCACCCGTCGCGGGCGGCGTGGCCTAATTATCGTTGATTTCGGCGAATTGCCAAAGCGGACGGGCGTGGATGGGAGCGAGCGCGTTTGTGGTGGGGCCACTTTTATCAGAACTAACAAGAACGATTCCCGATTGCCCGTGGGAACCCGTCGGTTTAGGATCAAGTTCCAGCTTGATAAAACCTTGATAGGGAAAACCTTACGATGAGCGCCGTCCGCCAAAAATTTTCCAGCCAAGCCGACCCGCGCCTGTTAGGCGAACTGCGGGCCATCGCCCAGGAGGAGGGCCGCCAGTTCCAATCAGTGTTGGAGCAGGCGTTGCGCGAGTTCGTCGAGCGCAAGCGCGATGCCACCCCGCGTGCGCGGGTCATGGCGCATTTTCAGGCGAGCGTGGAGAAAAACCACCGGTTGGGCGAGTTGCTGGCCCGATGAGCCATGATTTTCCCACCGTGCAAGAAGTGGTTCGAGCAACGGGAATCTTGGATATTAAAATAGCGGAGGGAATCGTAGGAGCCAGCTACAAGCGCTTTCAACTGATTCAGCGCAACGATGGATTTGACTATGCAACACACGAATGAAAGAGAAAAGGTAGAAGGTCTCAAAGTTATTTCCATTGATGACAATAAACTGGTGCGGTATTTGATCCTACAAAGTTTGAATGTCAATTACAGGACAATTTGGACTTCAGCCGAATTTTAATGAAATGAATATCCTAAGCAATAAATCTTCGGTTCTTAATCTACCAAATGACGCCCGCATGTTAGACGTTATTCGGGGTGGTCTTGCCTGGGCTGATGAAGCCGCATTTGCAATATCATTTACTCGTTGCAGTGGTTTATCGCTTTTGCTTGATTCTCTCATAAAATTTGGTTGTCGCCGTGCAAAGTTACGCTTGTTGACATCTACATATCTAAATATCACTCAGCCTGATGCACTGGAATCAATACTTTCTCTGGAAGGTATCGAATGCCGCGTTCAAGCTGGACATACAGCCTTTCACACAAAATTTTGGATGTTCGGTAATCATCATGTTTGGGTAGGTTCTTCAAATCTTACGCGAGGTGGGCTAACCAATAATATCGAGTGGAATCTAGTGACTCAAGATCAAAAAGCAATTACTGAAGCAAGATTTAATTTTGATACTCTTTGGAATCGTCCTGATACTCAACTTCTTACTGCTGATTTTGTTCATTCTTACCGTGAAATTTTCAAACAACTAAACCTTAATTCACTTATAAATATACCGAAATCTGTAACTGTACCACAACCAAACAAGGCTCAAGTAGAAGCATTAAAGCAACTTGCTGAAATCCGGCGATGTAGGGAAAAAAGCGCGGCTGTAATCGCTGCTACAGGTGTGGGAAAAACTTATCTTGCCGCATTTGACTTTAAAGCATCAAGCTCTCGAACATTGCTTTATGTTTCGCACCGAAAAGAACATTTGGATCAGGCATGGACTACCTTTGCTAACGTACTCGGTTCATCAAAAGAATTCGGTCTTTTGGTTGAATCCTACAAAGATATAGATGCTGAAATCCTGTTTGCCAGTATACAGGCGCTATCAAGAAACCCCAGTGTGTTAAATAGGCGTTTTGATTACATTGTGATAGATGAATTTCACCATGCCGCAGCGTCGAGTTATGCGCCCTTGAAAATCACGGCTTCACAAGGATTTCTGTTAGGTATGACGGCGACTCCTGAGCGCCAGGATGGTCATGACGTTCTGGAGTGGTGCAATTGGAATGTGGCGTATGAAGTCAGATTGCCGGAAGCAATACGTCGGCAATGGCTTTTGCCGTTTCACTATTTTGGGATTGCAGATGACACCGTTGACTTTGAGCGATTATGGAGAAAAGGCGGTTTCGATCCAGATACGTTGGAAAATGCGTTGATGATTGAAAAGCGTGTTGACCTCATTCTCGAACACGCGATCAAGCACGGCTACGATGGGGTCAAACGCGCTACCGTAGGTTTCTGTGTGGGGGTTCGGCACGCTCGCTATATGGCAGAAGCCTTCACACGAAGAGGATTAGAGGCCGCCTATGTAGATGGCAGTATGAGCCTAGAATCTCGCAAGGCTATCTACGCGAATCTAGGAGATTCTTCGCATGTACTGGAATGGCTATTCGTCTCGGATGTTTTAAACGAAGGTGTCGATATTCCAGCAATCAACAGCCTTCTATTTCTTCGACCGACCGATTCTCCGACAATTTTCATTCAGCAGCTTGGGCGGGGTTTGCGCCTTTTCGACGGCACGGAAATGTTAACCGTTTTGGATTTTGTTGGACATCATCGGAATGCTTGGCTTGCATTGCGTGCGCTCCACGATCCCGGCAGGGGACGCAACCCGTCCAGCATTCCAGAATTGGATATTGACCCGCCCTCCGGATGTGAAATAGTGCTTCAAGATCGAACCAAGGAAATATTAGTTAAGATTCGCAAGCAAACCATGTCAATTAAGGAACGCTGGATAAATCTTTATCAGCAGGTCAGGCAAGATTTAGGGCATCCATTGCTGCCGGTAGATTTTTTGCATCGCGAGGATGTTGCCGATCTAGGTCACTATCGCCGAGCGTTTAAGACTTGGTTGGAGTTACAGATTGCGGTTGAAGATGCTACAGAATGGTCGTCAGGGTTAGCGAAAGATTCTGCGCTATTTAGATTACTTGCTGCTGCTGAAAAGGATTGGCAACGCCCTAGAATATCCGCCTACGCTGCACTATGGGCAATGTGTTCTAACCCTGAACAGCCACAAGTGGGTTTTAATGATTTCTTTATTCATTATCCTCGTTGGCAAGTAGAGAAAGAGTCTTTTAGCATTGGATTTGCGGGGGTACAAAAATGCCTAGACAATGACTTATTAGATGGTGCATGTTTAAGACAAGATATTTTTGTGATGCCTTCAAACAAAGAAGTTTTGTTTCAGATTGAAGGACGTTTAGCTTGGACTCTTGATAGAGACTGGAAAATGCGTCATGGTGGGATTTTGAGGACGCCATCAGATATGGTTTTACATCGAAAATACTCAAGAGCCGAAGCAGTAAACTATTTTGGAACACAGTATGATCCACAACGTCATAATGTTGGCGTTTGTTGGTTTGGTAATGAATGTATGATTATGACCAAAATAGACACCAGTGGAGCGCATTCCCAGTTTCAGTATTACAATCGACTTGTAGACAATAAAACTTTTGTATGGTCTAGCCAAAACAGGCAGCGCCGAGATAATGAGGCAGGGCGAAGAATTATGGAGCATCAACAGCGGGGATTGAACTTACATTTATTCGTTCAGCCGCGATCTCACGAATCTGCTGTTTATCTTGGTAAAGTGCGGTTTGTTTCTGCTGAAAGAGATGCGCCGATGCTGGTTACATTTGAGCTTGAAAATGCGTTGCCTTCTGCTGTTGCAGCGGAACTGACCGACAACGACTCCGTTGTTTGAAAAATGCTGACATTGCGCCGGGTCGTAATGAATAGCGTAATGACCATCCTTGGCGAAATGACTCATCACCGTCGTGGCAGGCTGATTTGCCACCTGCACCCGGAACCGGTCGTCGAAATGACCCGACGCCCAGTTTCGATGGCGGGGCGCCAGCGCGGCTGGAAACTGATTCGCCTTGGGCGAAACTCCCTTCTGCTCGGCGTACACGGAACAGAACAGGTAGCGCGCTAAATCCTCAGGCATGTGGGCGCGGGTTTCGTGATTCAGAACCAGCGGTGGATCTTGGCCGCGATACCAGGCAGCCAAATTTTCCGGCAAGCCGACGGCAAAGCTGGCCTCACTGGACGGGGTGACGCTACCGCCCGCCCCGCAGCAAGTTTGAGTTCGCTACCTGTCGGGCAGCCTCCTCAAAGGCGATGCGCAACTCGGGCGCGGCGTTTCCAGCAACGGGCGGTCAGCCGCACAGCGCATACCATGCTTGACCGGCGCGTCGCCCGGATTTTCAATCCAGTTCGCCCGAAGCCTCTGACTCCGCGCTCTCCTACGACGGTCGCTCCCGTCGTTGCGTCCCCGTGCCTTTCCTCCTAGAATACTCGCCCCTTGCGGTCCGCCCGGACCGCGACTCCTTGCCTCACCGTTTCCGGGAGGCTGTCTGTCATCCGTAAGGAGCCTCAATGCGACATTACGAAATCGTGTTTCTGGTCCATCCCGACCAGAGCGAACAAGTCCCGGCGATGATCGAGCGTTACCGCGCGATGGTCGAGGAGGACGGCGGCCATCTCCACCGTCTGGAAGACTGGGGTCGGCGGCAACTGTCCTATCCGATCCACAAGATCCACAAGGCGCACTACGTGCTGATAAACGTCGAGTGTAGCCAGGCGGTGCTGGAAGAATTACAGAGCGCCTTCCGCTTCAACGACGCCGTGATCCGCAACCTGATCATCGAGCGGGATGGCCCGGAAACCGAACCGTCACCGCTGATCAGGTCGCGCGACGAGCGCAGTGACCGCGACGACTCCGACAACTCCGACAACTCCGACAGCTCCGACAGCTCCGACAGCTCCGACAACGCGGTCGAGGTCGACGACGAAGCTGCTTCCTGAGCCAGCGTCGGCCACATAGGTCACCATGCCGCCCGTGCCGCCCGCTGACAACTGCCTGATCATCGCTGGTCAGGTCGCGGGGGCTTGCGAAACCCGCCAGTCGCCGGCAGGCGTTCCCATTAGCCGTTTCCTGCTGGAACACCATTCCGGCCAGATGGAAGCCGGCGTTTCGCGCGAGGCGCGCTGCCGGATTCCGGTGGTGGCCTGCGGCGAAGCCCTGGCCGGCATCGCCGGCCTGCTGGTGGCGGGTGCCCGGTTGCGAGTGCGGGGCTTTGTCAGCCGCGCCAATTATCGCGAAGGCGAATACCGTTTGGTGTTGCACGCTGCCCGCGTTGAGATGCTTGATCACGAACCATCCGAGGATTGAACCCCATGTCGCGTTTTTTTCGTCGTAAGAAGTTTTGCCGTTTCACCGCCGAAGGCGTCAAGGAAATCGACTACAAGGACATCGCTGTCCTGAAGAATTACATCAGCGAGACCGGCAAGATCGTGCCGAGTCGGATTACCGGCACCAAGGCCCGTTACCAGCGGCAGCTCTCGGTAGCGATCAAGCGCGCCCGCTTTCTGGCGCTGCTGCCGTACTGCGACCGGCATTAAATCCGTCGAGCGGCCCAGCCGCAGCAGGAGTCTGGCGTGAAATCCATTGCCGCCTTCGTCATGCGCGGCCGGTCTGCGGCGGTGCTGGTCGCGGCGCCTACAGCGGTGCTGTTCTGGCTGTTCCCGCCAGTCCTGGTCATATCCGGCGCCGTGGTGGCGCTGGTGACCTTGCGCCGGGGCGCGGCCGAAGGCGCATTGCTTGCGGTGCTGGCCGGGTTGGGTGCCGGTGCGCTGGCCGAACTGGTGCTGGGTGCGACGTGGCCGAT
>JBATDL010000734.1:0-5190 GCA_049663445.1 Candidatus Competibacter sp. | reverse complement strand
TCAAGCGGGTAGTCGGTCTGCCCGGCGATGTGTTGGAATACCGCGGCAAGCAGTTGCGAATTAACGGTCAGCCGGTCCCGCTGACGCCGGTCCCGGATAATCCCAGCGAGCCGGGTTACCAGCAGTTCGACGAGCAGCTGGGTGCAATCACCCATCGCATTCAGGTGCGAACCGATGGTGGCTGGGGGTTGGTTGGACTCTGGCCCGACCTCCAGCTCCACCGGGAGCCGGACGGTACGGTCGGCTGGAAATACCAGGTACCAGCCGGGCATTATTTCATGATGGGTGACAACCGGGACAACAGCAGCGACAGCCGGATTTGGGGGCCGATGCCGGAAGAGAATCTGATCGGCAAGGCGTTCTTCATCTGGATGAACTGGGACTGTGTCACCTTCAACGGCCGGTGCGGCCGGATCGGCAGTAGCATCGAGTAGGCAAACCGGGAGGCACGAAACAATGCAGGCGAAGCACTTGACGAAAAGCGGAAAGGTTGGCGAGCAGCGCGGCATGACGGTCATCGGCATGCTGTTGTTGATCGTCGTGATTGCGTTTGTCGCGCTGATTGGGATGAAAGTGGTGCCGATGTACATTCAGCTTTTCACGGTCAAATCTACGATCGAGAGCATCCGCAAGGAACCGCAGTTGGCGCAAATGAGCCCGATCGACATCCAAAACGCCATCCAGAAGCGATTCGACATCGGTTATGTCGATAATATTACGGCTCGAGACCTGAAAATCCGCAACGACAGGGGTGGCCGAGTGCTCGACTTGGTTTATCAGGACGAGCGCGATCTGTTCTACGGCTTGTCCGTGGTGTTGAAGGTCAACGAAGTGATCCCACTGACGCCGAACCCGTGAACCCGCCACTGTCCGGCCTAAGCGCCGCCTTGGGCTACACTTTCCGTCAGCCCGATTTGCTGGACGAGGCGCTGACCCACCGCAGCGCCTCGTCGCATAACAATGAGCGGTTGGAGTTTCTGGGTGATGCGCTGCTGAACCTGATCGTGGCCGAGTACGTATTCCAACATTATCCCAAGGCTAGCGAGGGCGAATTGAGCCGGCTGCGGTCCAGCCTGGTCAAGGGTGAAACCCTAGCGGAGCTGGCGCGTGACCTGCGGTTGGGAGACTGGCTGCGCTTGGGTTTAGGCGAACTTAAAAGCGGGGGGTTTCGCCGCGAATCAATTTTGTCGGACACGCTGGAGGCGATTCTCGGCGCAGTGTATTTGGACAGCGGTCTGGCGGCCTGCTGCGATTTGGTGTTACGCCTCTACCAAGGTCGTCTGGAGCGGTTGGCTGACGCCAGCGACTTGAAAGATCCGAAAACCCGCCTGCAGGAGTGCCTGCAAGCCCGGCAGCAGCCGCTGCCGGTCTACAACGTACTGGAGATCGGCGGCGAGCCGCACGCGCAAAGCTTCACGGTGGAGTGCGCAGTCGCCGAGTTGCGCGCGGTCGCGGTGGGGAGCAGCCGCCGCAAGGCCGAGCAGGAAGCCGCCCATCGGTTGCTGGAGCAGATGCGATGACCGTTGCCCGTGCCGGTTACGCTGCCTTGCTGGGCCGGCCCAATGTGGGTAAATCCACCCTGTTGAATCGGCTGATCGGCCAGAAGCTCAGCATTACCGCCCCCAAACCGCAAACCACCCGGCACGTCATTCTGGGCATCCAGACCCTGCCGGACGCCCAGATCGTCTATGTGGATACCCCGGGTCTGCACCGCCGGGGCCGACGAGCATTGAATCGTCACCTGAACCGGGCGGCGGCCAGCGTGCTGGGCTATGTGGATGTGGTGGTATGGCTGGTCGAGGCGCTGCGCTGGACCGAGGAGGATGAAGACGTCCTGCACCGCCTGGCGGATTTTGCCGGGCCGGTGGTGCTGGCGGCCAACAAGGTGGATCGGATTACTGACAAGAGCCGCTTGCTGCCGTTTCTGCACGATCTGGCCGGCAAGCGGAATTTCAGCGAAGTGGTGCCGCTGGCGGCGATCAGCGGCGACAACGTGGCGGCGCTGGAGCAGGTGATCGCCCGTTTGTTGCCAGCCGGCGACCTGCTGTTCCCGGCGGAGCAGATGACTACCGCCAGCGAGCGCTTCCTGGCGGCCGAACTGGTCCGCGAGAAATTGACCCGGCTGCTGCGCGAGGAATTGCCCTACGCCCTGACCGTCGAAATCGAACATTTTGTCGACGAAGGGCGGCTGGCGCGTATCCATGCGGTGATCTGGGTGGAGCGTGAGACCCAGAAGGGGATCGTGATCGGGGATAAAGGAGCGACGCTGCGCGAGGTCGGCCGGCAGGCCCGCGAGGACATGGAACGCCTGTTCGGCCGCAAAGTGTTCCTGCAAACCTGGGTCAAGGTGCGCGAGGGCTGGTCCGACGACGAACGAGCCTTGCGGAGTCTGGGCTACGCCGATCCGTAAACGTTCTAACCCTCCGCATCGATCGCTGGTTTCCCTCGCACCATGCGCGTGTTGCTGCAACCCGCCTTTATCCTGCACCGCCGTCCTTATCGCGATACCAGCCTATTACTGGAGGCGTTCAGCCACGAGCACGGCCGGCTGGGCTTGGTAGCGCGCGGTGCGGCGTCTGCCCGCTCGCGGCTGAAAAGCGTGTTGCAACCGTTTGTACCCCTGCTGCTGTCCTGGAGCGGAACCGGCGATTTGGTGGCCTTGACAGCAGCCGAGGCAACGGAGCGGCTCGCGTCGCTACCGCCTGCCCAGGTGCTGGCCGGACTCTATGTCAACGAACTGCTGGTGCGGTTACTGCCACGGCAGGACCCGCTGCCCGGACTGTTCGTCGCCTACCGGGCGCTGTTGACGGAACTGGCGGTGGCGACCGACGCGGAGCCGCCGTTGCGGCGGTTCGAAAAGCGCTTGTTGGAAGAACTGGGCTACGGGCTGAGCCTGGATCGCGAAGCGGCCAGCGGAGTGCCGATCGTTGCCGAGCAGCGTTACTGCTACGTGCTGGATCGGGGTCCGCTGGCCGCCGATTCGGGTTTGTCCGGCGTGCCGATTTCCGGTCGGGGGCTGCTGGCCTTGCGCGACGGGATGCTGGCCGACCCTAACGTGCTGAGGGAGGTCAAGCGTCTGACCCGGGCCGCGCTGGCCGCGCAGTTGCGGGGGCGGGCGCTGAAGACGCGGGAACTGTACCGGGTCAAGCGGGAGCCGTGGCCGGAATGACGCGATTTCGAGAATTCACCAGCCCTACAGGAAGCCGTGTAGAATCGCCCGGGTTTCCGCCGCCGGCATGCGCGGTCCCAGACTGGTCACCAGTTTGGCCGATGCCGCTGAAGCCAAAGCCCCGACGCGTCGGTGGTCCCAACCCTGACCCCGGCCATAGAGGAAAGCCCCGGCGAACATGTCTCCGGCGCCGACCGTGTCCACGGCTTCCACTTTAACCGGGTCGATGTCGATCAGCGTCCGGCCATCCCAAACCAGCGCGCCTTTGGAACCTCGCGTGATCACAAACTCCTGGCTGAGGGTCTTCAGGTAGTCGATCGCGCTGTCCAGGTCCGCAGCGCCCACCACGCCCTTGGCCTCGTCCTCATTGGCGAATAGCAGGTCCACGCCCGAGCCGATCATCTCCAGCAATCCCGCCTTGAAAAACCGGACCATGTTGGGGTCGGACAGGGAAATGGCGGTTTTGACCCCGACCGCCTCGGCAACGCGCTTGGCCGCGATGCATGCCTGGCGGGCGGTCTCCGAAGCGACCAGATAACCTTCCATGTAGAAGTATTCCGAGTCGCGCAGGGCGTCCTCGACCAACTCTTTGGTGGACAACCCGCTGCTGATCCCCAGGAAAGTGCAGAGGGTGCGATCGCTATCCGGCGTGACCAGTACCACGCAACGGCCGGTGTGGCCCGCCTCTTTCTCGGTATGGTGATTGGTGTCTACCCCGCCATCGAGCAGGTCCTTCATGTAGAAATGTCCGAGATCGTCCTCCGCGACCTTGCAGGAATAGAAGCTGGTTCCGCCGAACTGGCGGACCGCGATCATCGAATTGGCCGCCGACCCACCCGAACTGCGCTGGTGAGGGTGCGCGGCCAGATAATCCATCATCCGCAACTGGCATTCCTCATCCACCAGGGTCATCACACCCTTGTCAATGCCCAGCGTTTCCAGGTCGGCAACCTCGACCTCATACTCCATGTCCACCAGCGCGTTGCCGATCCCGTACACGTCATACTTTGCCATAATGCCTCCATCATCGATGGTTAAGACCGTTGAGTCGTGCGTTTCCCAATTATTGGGTGTTCGCGGGAGCCGCTGGCCGGCGATTCGACCGGTTGTTGCCCACAGGCGGGCTCTGGCGGATCCGGATTCGATATTACATCGCCGTTGCAATCGCCGCGCGCAGCCGCTCCACATCGGTGTCGCCATCGGTTTTCAGCGGGTTCTCGTCAATCGCCGGCGGCTCATCGTGGCGGAGCTGCCGTTCCAGCACTTCGATATCAGCCTCGGCGGCGTCATTGCCGCGTGCCCGCCGGGCCGCGACCCGAGCCCGCAAGGTTTCGGGATCGGCGACGCAATCGAGCAGGATGAACGGGACGCCATACCGGGCCGCCAGATCGCGGAAGGGTTGCCGATGCGCCCGCTTCATGAAGGTGGCATCCACCAGTACCGGATGGCGGGCGGCGAGCAAACCGTCCGCCAGATCGTACAGGCGCCGATACGTGCGAGCGCTGGCGTCCGGCGTGTAGAGTCCTCCACCCAAGGTGGAGCCGCTGTCGTCCAGAGGGCCGAGACCAAACAACCGCTTGCGTTCCACATCGGAGCGGAGGCGGATGGCGCCGGGGGATATTTCCAGCAATTGTCCGGTTCGACGCGACTTGCCGGAACCGGAGACGCCATGAGTGATCAACAGAAACGGCGTCGGTTCCTGGGTCAGGGCCAGCGCCAGCCGCAAATAATCGTGGCACAGAGCGCGGGCGGCGGCGCGGTCCGGTTCTGGGATATGATCGTCCTGGCTGGCCTGGATGGCGTTGATCTTGGCGCGCACCATGGCCCGGTAGACCTGGTAATAGGACAGCAGCGCCGCTCCCGCGAAGTCGCTGCCGTATTCCAGATAGGTATTGAGCAGCCGCTGGGCCAGACCGCCAGCGCTGCGGAAGTGCAGATCCATGAGCAGAAAGGCCAGGTCGTTGATGACATCGATCCAACGAAGATCGTCGTTGAATTCGATGCAGTCAAAGATCATGACC